>NZ_JBWKTH010000033.1:0-48646 GCF_059420225.1 Pseudomonas sp. GW821-FHT04D07 | reverse complement strand
GTCCGCGAAGAGGCCCTTGAGGCCGCCAAAAGCTTCGCGGGCAAGCACCGCTCCCACATTGGATATCGAGTCGCATGCAAGTTCTTGGTTCGACACAAAACATTGTGGGAGCCGGATTTATCCGCGAAGAGGCCCTTGAGGCCGCCAAAAGCTTCGCAAGCAAGCTCTGGCCCTAGAGCCCATGTTTCTTTCCCAGCATCAGGGAGCCCGCCACCGCGCCCAATGATCTAGTCTAGGCAGGCCTCTGGAGAGATCGCCATGTACCGGTTCTTCGAACAACTCAGCTCACGCATCGCTGCACCCTTCGTTAGCGAGCCTTCGCGCAACAGCAAGGTCTGGCATTGCCGCTGCGGACAATCGGTCTTCTTCCGCAACAGCCAATGCCTGGCCTGTTCCGCGGCACTCGGCTACGAGCCGCAGGGCAGTGCGCTGTCATCCCTCCAGCCCGGTCCTTACCCGGACAGTTGGCAACTGGATACCGACCCCGGCGCCGGCCTGTTCCACCGATGCGCCAACCTTGACACTGCGGCCGCCTGCAACTGGCTGATCCCCTATGCCCGCGGCAGCGACCTGTGCACCGCGTGCGCCCTCAACCGCACCATCCCCGACCTGTCCATCGCGGAAAACCCCGAGCGCTGGTGCAAGGTTGAAACCGCCAAGCGCCGACTGGTCGCTCAACTGATCACCTTGGGCCTGCAAGTCATCCCGAAAACCTGGGACGAGGAAAACGGCTTGGCCTTCGACTTCGTCGGTGTCGACCTGGAAGGCAAGGCGCCCATGACCGGCCACGCCAAGGGCCTGATCACCCTCGACATCAAGGAAGCTGACGACGAGCACCGGGAAAAAGTCCGGGTGCAGATGCGCGAGCCATACCGCACCTTGCTTGGCCATTTCCGCCATGAAGTGGGGCATTACTACTGGGACCGGCTAATTGCCAACAGCCACTGGCTGGAGCCGTTTCGCGGCCTGTTCGGCGACGAGCGCGCCAGTTATGCCGACGCCCTGGAGCGCCATTACCAACAGGGCGCGCCGCAGGACTGGCCGCAACACTTCGTCAGCGCCTACGCCACCATGCATCCCTGGGAAGACTGGGCCGAGACCTGGGCGCATTACCTGCACATGATGGACGCGGTGGACACGGCGCTGGGCTTTGGCATGAGTGCCAAGGAATCGGATTTCGACTATCCGTCGTTTCCCCTGAGCGCACTCTACGACCCTCAACATCCAGAGGGGCCGGCGTTCCTGTCGTTCGTCAACGCCTGGATTGAACTGGCGGGCATGCTCAACGAACTGTCCCGCAGCATGGGCCAGCCAGACTTCTACCCCTTTGTGCTACCGCCGGCGACCATTGCCAAGCTGCACTTCATCCACCTGGTGATCCAGGAGGAGGGCGGTCGGGCGGATGAGGTGCTACAGGTTACGTCCTGAGGGGTTCTTTACAAGCCCAGTTCGCTGTATGAACCGAGTCGGACGAGTTGCAGGGCCGCGTCATCCGGTTTTCGATAAATCATCACTAGGTCTGGTTTGACGTGGCAATCCCTGAAGTCTTTCCAGTTGCCCGTAAGCGCATGATCGCGGTGTTTTTCGGCCAATGGTCGATCATTCGCCAATGCTGTGATGATGGGCACAAAATCGCTTTGTAACGTTTCTCGGTGCCGCCCTTTGGTTTCTCGCTTGAAGTCGCGCTTGAATTGTCCCGTTTGCTCAATCTTCCGCATTCAGATCCGCCATCAAGTCCTCTACGGAGTCGAACGACTTCAAATTACCTTGGCGAGCTTCTTTCATAGCGTTCAAGGTGGTGGCATTCGGCACGAGCGGCTCAAACGGTAGGGCTTTTTCTTGGGCTACGCGGGTCAGCATCATACGGAAGGCATCGGATATGGTCAGTCCCATCGCGGCGAGTACGACGGTCGCTTCTTCTTTGATGTGCTCATCGATACGAGCGCGAACTACTGCGTTTGCGGACATGGTTTGATTCTCCAGGCTATTGGGCCACATTGTAGCCCAGCTGCTAGCCTGTTGTATCTGAGCGATGGGCGTGAGAGCGGCGAGTTGGTTCAGATCCCCGGTCAGCGCCAATGCTTCACTTGTCCTGCCTGTAAATCCGCTTCGGGTGGAACACCAGACTCTTGACCTGCACATCCAGCTCCTTGCTGTGATACAGGTCCAGGCATTTCAGCAAATAGAAACGCACGCCCTGAACCTCCGACTCAACCAGCGGGTTGTGATAGTCGCGGGCCAGATAGCGATCCACCAGGGCCTTGATCGCGTTAGGGGCCTTTTCCAGATCGTATTCGGTCCAGTCGCGTACCTGCAAGCCCTTGTTCCAAGCCCGAATTGTCGAAAGATCCCTTTCACTTGCCTGAAATTTCCTAGAAAATCCCAGCCCGTTGCGCCTGTTCGAAGCGGCGGCTAGTCTGCATTCCGTCACCGCGAAATCGGTGATACGGACGTGCAAGTCCGGACTGCGAGATAAGGCGCATCAACGCCACCACTATCTTTGGGCATCTTCATGCCCGGAGTTTGGTGTTATGGCGGCTGTACGCGGGAGATCTTCGGGATCTGCCGGGTAGTGCGCCTCTTCTTGCCCCGGTCTTGCACACCTGCGTATAGCTGCCACCCTCTTTGCGTGCAAGCAAACGGTGACGGCCTCTCTCAATCAGCAAGAAAGAGGTGCACCTGTATGTTCAAGATCACCCCCAATCCCCCAGCCGAAGACCTATCGTCTCTTGCCAGCCAACTCGCCATCGAGCGAGCGTTCGCCCATTACGAGCGACCATCGGACAATGTCTTACGGCGTCGACGCGAACAGCTGACTACCGAGGACGCCCTGACGCAAATCGACGAAATTCTCCAGTCCGCCTCGGCTACTGCCTACGAGTGTGCGGACAACCTGCAGGGTTCCAATCGCAAGTTGGCTTTGGGCGTGGTGCACCTGGTCGATTTGGCCCTGAGTCGTGTGGATGCTCTGCTGGACAAACAAGCGCACCCTGCGTGACCCAGAATTGTAGGCGCGAGCTTGCTCGCGATGATCGTCAACGATAACGCGGGGTACCTGGTACACCACAGTGTTCTCTGGTTCATCGCGAGCAAGCTCGCTCCTACAAGGACCCTGCGGTCGGCGATACTTTTGCGTTGGAACACCAACCTGTAGGAGCCAGCTTGCTGGCGATGACGGCAGTGAATCCAACACCGCCATCGTTGGCAGGCCACAGGGCCTGATCCACGCCGAGGGCCGTCACACGCCAGGCACCGACAAGTACTTGAACCCCATCGAATTTTTATCGACGCCTAGCGGTTGTAACTTCTCGTTATCTAGGTACAATGGCGCGGCTCGCCGTCAGGCGGGCGTCGTTATGGTGACCCCATCGGTCCCCCCGCAACGATTACCCGTGAACCTGGTCAGATCCGGAAGGAAGCAGCCACAGCGGGAACATTGTGTGCCGGGGTGTGGCTGGTGGGGTTGCCACCTATCTCTAAATCCTTGATTTTGCAAGGATTTGTCAGTAAAAAATCTCGAAGTGTGACAGCGTTTAGGTACACCAAAGTGGTGCACTGTACTTGGCATTCTAGTCGAATGATTTCCCCCTCTCCAAGTCCAAGCTTCTCTTCGCCAATAAATTCGGAGTGTCGTCTAGCGCCCAGATTGCGATTAGCAGCTGGTCACCAGAAATGCGAGCACTGAAGTGAGCGCCGTTTCTTCACAATTCGAGTACGCATCAGGGCTCCCCCAGCTTTCCAAGTGCTCGGCTGGAGCTTTTGGCTGATCAGCGTCCGGTGTGGTTGCCATTGGGGTAGTCAGTACTGTTAGTATGCCATCGCGGCGGTCTTTGAGAGCGAACGATTCTTGATGGATGCCAGTCAGAAGCGCCTCCGTATGGATTTAGCGAACGGAAGGTGACGGCTTAAAGTTTTATCTAGGAGAAATGCTTGTGGCATATAGAAATGGAAATTACTGCGCCTTCTATGTTTCCGAACCCTTCGACGCTAGTGCGCTAGGTGCGCACGCGACAAGAGATTTTAATTATTACAATATGCTTAAAGCATGGAAGGCACTGGACTCGTCCTACCCCTTCAACGACTCACATGCCAAAACCTATAGTGTTCGAGATGGTAGCAACTGGGAAACAACGCTGAAACCAAGGCTGCGTGAGCGTCTGCAATCTTCAAAGAATATCGTTCTTATCCTTAGCAGCAAGACTGTTGAGTCGAAGGCGGTCAAGGAGGAAATCGAATATGGAATTGATAATCAGGGTTTACCAGTTATAGTGATTTATCCTGAGTATAGCGAAAAGGCGGATTTGGTAGAGAATAGTGCTCTGAAACGCGAAATCAAAAATTTATGGGATAAACTCCCGGCTTTCAAATCGTTAAAGGGTAAAGTGCCGGTATTGCATGTTCCAATGAAGAAAGAGCTTATAAAGAAGGCGCTGGAAGATAGTGATTTAACCGTTACAGGGAAGACTGGTACTGGGGACTACTGGTATAAAATCTAATTTTCTGCAGAAGATATAGGTTTCATTGGGGGGCGGATGATTAAGGTAAAATTTACTGATAAAACTTTGTGGGTGAACTTTAAGGGGAAGGTGTCGTGGATTAGTTCGATTGCTACGTTAGCGCTGATATTTGTGAGTGTTCCGGAGAAATCAAAATATATTGCGGGGCTTCTTTTTCTGCTTGGTCTATTTGTATTTTATGTTGTTAGTTGGTGTAGAGCGAATCATCTGGAGGTGGTTAACCTCGATATTGAAGGTAGTACCGTTACTGTAAAAGCGGGAGATCTATTTAAAGAGCAAGATTTTAAAGTTATCGCATTTAATGAATATTTTGATACTCGGGTGGATGATGAAATTATATCTGCCAAGTCGCTAAACGGGATTTTTATAAGTGAGCATCTTCCGGAGACGCTAGATGATTTGGAGCAGTATTTGGAGAAATACCAGTTCGAGGACGGCGATCTGGCGCAGCTTAATGAGGGTAGGCGTGTAGGCAAGAAGCAGAAGTACGAGATAGGTACGGTATGTGTTTATAAAGACTTTATCTTGGCGGCATTTGCTAAGTTTGATGATGCAAATAGGGCTGTACTCACAATGCCAGAGTATCTGGCGTTTCTAATAAAGTTTTGGGATAAAATTAATCGTGTTTATGCTCAGAAGAGTGTTTCGGTTCCTGTGTTTGGTTCGGGCATTACTCGCATCAAAGAGCATAAAAATATTAGCGATGAGGATTTGCTAAAAATTATGCTTTGGACTTTTAGGATTAGTGAAATGCGCTTCAAGTATCCTGCTAAACTTACCATTGTTGTTCATGAGAGCAAAATAGACAAAGTAAACCTACTAGATTTTAGGATGGCTAAGAATGGTCTTTAGTTCTGGCTGAGCTTGGAACTTCAGATTTGTATTTGATTGCTCACTTTGACCACTCAACTCCCCCCCTGAAAATAGAGTGGGCAATCGGTGTTCAACCACCTGCTGATCAGGAGGAAAATCCGGTATGGATATTTGTCACCCAAGCTCAATGGTTAGGTGCTTTAGAAACATGCCGCCATCATTAAATCGCTAAATCCTGAGTAGCAACACACGCATGATCATGAAAGCTCCTGTGGGTTCATGCAAGAGCTTTTGAGTGAATGCCAGTGTAACCCACACGCACTTAAGCTACTTATTGTCGTGCGAGGCTTGTGCGACGTTAAAGCATCAAACTCTGTTCCAGTGACGTTTGACTGTTGCAATGCCAATTTTGAGTTCTCCCGAAACTTCAGATTGCGACATATTCTGTGCCTTGAGTCGCTGCACGGCGGCGGTGTCTGTAGCTTCTGGTCACCCAGCTTCTTCCCTTCAGCCTCTGCACGCTTCAACTCTGACTGAGTGCGTTCGATTAGCAAGTCACGTTCAAACTCAGCCACTGCACCCAGTACCTGCATGGTCATCTTGCCTGCTGCACTGGTGAGGTCCACACCACCGAGGGCGAGGCAGTGAACACGGATGCCGGTGGTCGCCAGATGCTCAACAGTCTGACGGACGTCCATGGCGTTACAGCCCAAGCGGTCCAGTTTGGTGATGATCAGCACGTCAGACGATTCCATTCGTTCCAGTAGCTTCTGAAAGCCCGGACGCTCCTTCGCGGCGGCACTGCCTGAAATGGTTTCTTCGACTAGGCTAGGTCGTCATACGCTCGATCAATACGGTAGGGGGCTTCAGATCAAATGTCCTGGCGTACAATGAAAATGATGGGCCTAGAAATTTCAATCAAGTAGGTGCACTACAGGATTTTTCCACAAATCTATCAGTAAGGATTAAGTGTATGGCCGTCAGCGTTTTCATCGACAACAATGCTTGGGATTACCTGTTTGCTCGGAAAGTGGACCTGGCGGTCGACATTTCTGTGGACGATTTTGTCTTCGCTATTACTCGCGAAGCCGAGTTTGAGATACGGACATTGCCCGAGGAATTGAAGGGCTATGTGACGAAATGGATTACCTGCGGAGCAGTGACTACCGACACTTACTTTGGTTTTGCTGAAGCAAACTCGGATGGTGAATCGCGGGTAGGAGGATTTGATTGCGGAAGGTTTATCGATCTGGCGGAAAGCGAGATATTGCGTTCGGAAAATGGGGTCATCAAAGACAAGCTACGGCCTACGGGGCTATACAAAAACGAGGCTGATGTATCACTCGCCGCGAGGTCAGTCCATTCAGTAATTCTGACCTCGGATACGAAGAAGGCTCTGGGTAGGGTGGTCAGCAAATACGGCGGTATTGTCGTCAATCTTGCGCTTTGGCCGGAAGATATTTCATTCGACTCGTACATGAAGACACAATGCGCTTCCTTTGTGATTGGCTAGCAATAAAAATCAGATTCGGCCCCGCATTGGTATCCGTATATGTAATCATAAGAAATCTCCGTAGATCAAATTTTATGGTTCTTTTTTCTGCATTGTACGTAAGTGTTGTGCTTAAATTTCGCAACAAGAAACCTCTGGGGTGCAAAAATATGGTGGTTATTTTTTTGATTTGACCTGGCCAATAAAGTAAATCCATTTAGCCCCTTTAGGGCCTTTCTGAGAACAGGTAGTCGGTCCCCCTGTGCCACCCCTTCCTATAGCCCTGTCCAAGCTGGTATGTCAACATGAAGCGATTTAAGCGGTAGTATTGATAGGTGTTCGCTTTGCCCTCTTGGACTTGGCCTTACGTATTATCCTGCGCCGACTCAATGACAGTTATTGAGATGAATCTGCCGTCCATAGAAGACCAAGTTGATGGTTCAGCTGCTCGGCTTCGCGGGCGAAAAATCGACCACCCCGCAACCAAGCTCCCCGCTAGCAAGTCTATTGACTTGAATTGTAATCTTGGATAGAAACTTACTTTTCGTCACCATCCATTTCAATAACTCTATCTTTCCCTCACCGCCGGGAATGTTGTCATCTCCAGTTTTGTGAGACTTTAGGAGATCCTGAACCACGCCCGCAGCAAAATCTGGAATACTCAGTAGATCATCCAGGTGGGATTTCCCATCGAATGACTTACCAAACCCAACAAGATCAAACTTGTGCTTAGAGTACATACCAAGAGTCCGGAGAAATATTTGCTGTGTATCTGCGAAACTTCTATCCCGTGCATTCTCGTTTATAGCGTCGTTATCACAATACCAAAGTAAGCGTTGGTTTTCTCTTGTAGTTAGAGCGGTAAACAATGCGATCGAATGGCAAACGCGGAGAACTTTCTCTGCAGCCGCACCTTTCCATTTACCCAAACCCATGGTAAAAAGTTGCTCCTCAAGGAACGGGTACGCTTCCTTCTTTGAAACACCAAATACTGTGTCGACTTGCTTGTCGATGGCGATAGTAACAACCGCGCCGTGGATGAAGTTGTCCACTATACGAAGGAACTCCGGCAAGGCCCGACTCCTTGATCCATATCTCAGGTCTTTGAATGCAAACTCGCTGTAGGGTTCGAGTAAGCCATGCTTTCGCCTTAGCTCTTCAACCTGCTCCATGAACGGACCGACCTTGTTGTAAGCCAAGATCAGAAACGAATAGGTGTTAAAGTGCGCACCCGGATGTTCACCACCAAAGTCCGACATCACTGCGATTTTTTCGTCATCAGAAAAATCCGGCAGTTCCTTGAGCTGACCAACAGCGATGGCAAGCAGTTGTGAAAAATATGGGTATTCCGCTGTAATCACTGACAAATCGAAGGGAGCATTCTTTTTGATTTTTTGTTTTCGCGGGGCATCGAGGATTTTCGATCTTGCCATAATGGCGAACTCCAGCTGAAGATTCCGTATTCATAGTACCCGCCTGAGCGAACCCCGTGAACTGGGCATCCCTATGGTTTGCTGGCGTCGTAGGACCGCGTTGGCACCGATGAGAAGACCGAGATCGTGGCAAAGCGAGCATCAGCCAGTTGGGTGAAGCAATCGTCCAACTGACCAGTATAGACCCGCGAAGAAGGAGCACTTATGGTCGTTCTCTGCCTGTCATTTTTTCGGCGTGCATTGGTCAAACTGCATGCAAACGGTGATCGACACCAATGTAATTTGCTGGTCAGTGCTGATGCGATTTGGTGATCAAGTGGTATGCAATTGCGCACAATAGAAATTTTGGATGCCTAGATTTTCTTCATCCCATAAAACGGAACCAGGTACATGTACCCGCTAGTAGATACTGGTGATTGTATGGAACCACCGTAAATCTATACCCCCCGGTGTAGGGGGGGTTAGGCCCCACGCTTGACCCGGTAGACCGTAGCAACGCCCACATCTGCGAGTTTGGCTATGTCATCTGCCGACATTCCGGGATGTTTGGTAATTAACGACTGAATCTTTTCCCATTTTTCAGCATTCCTGCCTTTACCCTTTGGCTTCCAGTCTGGATCTGCAAGACGTTTGTTTGCCAAGCCTTGCTTGATCCTTTCTACCCTCTTTTCTTGGTCCAGACGCGACATTGTTGCCATGAGGTCCAGTAACATGTTGTTGATGACCTCCATAATCTGGCCGGTGATGCCCCTGTCTTCGATCATCATATGAGAGGTGGGCAAGTCAGCGATTACAAGCCGAAGGCCCTTGGCTTTGATCGTGGTTTTCAGGGTTTCCCAATCAGACTGCGACAGCCGGGACAGCCTGTCCACAGATTCGCACAGGATACACTGACCAGCTTCAGCCACATCAAGCAGACGCATCAACTCAGGGCGGTTCAACTTTGTACCGCTGATGTTCTCGGCATAGATCCCAGCGATGTTCAGGCCCTTGTCAGCAGCGAACGCTTCCAAGGATACCTTGGCACGGTTGGCGTCTTGGTCCTTTGTGGATGCTCGTAGGTAAAGGTGAGCGATCATGGCTTACTATCCTTTATAGTCTAATCTGTTAGGCTAATGATAATTTGATCAGATAGCTATCAGCAATAGAAATTTGATAGCGGTCAGCGAAAGGTAATCGAACTACCAAACAAGTAGAGTTCTTTGATAGCGATCAGCACCCTCTGGGGCGGGGAGGTAAGGTGACCTGAAGGCCACTTACCTTGACCTATGGCAAATTGATGCTATCTATCCATGCGAAGCTGGAAACGTTGCAAGCCGTAGATGCGACCGTTTCTCTACTTCGCATTTGGAAATCAAATCCTGAAAATACAAGGAAAAAATATGCTTACCGACATTAAGCCTGGACCAAAACCGGCACGAGAAGATGGAAAGGACGACAGAAGGCATCATGTAAACCCGCCAAACAAAGACAAGCATAAGACGCTCCCGGTACACAATCCGGACAAAAAGTAAGTTAAGACCTGTTGTACGCAGTGGAGGTGCCAAATGTGTGCTTCAATCTGAACAAGGTATGCTCCACTGTTTGAAGATTCCGCCTGAAAACAAGTATTTCGGTGTTATACAGTAATAAGCTTAGTGTCCTGTTCTGCCAATGCCCCAGAAGTACTGGGCGAAAGCCCGCCGCCTAAACATTTAGGTGGTTGGATACCCGATTAAGCCGGTAGGCTATTGTTGGGTTTTCTCGTATCGACTCCATTGCTTTCGTTCGGTTCTCTCATGGGGCATTGTCTGGCTGATCGCCATCGTGGATAATAGCCAAAACAACTATTGCAGGGGTTGGCGAACGGCATGAACGGATGGCAGCGGCTTGGACTAGTGGCAAGTGTTGTTCTGGCAGTTTTCATAATATATTCAGAAAATCGCATGTTTCCAATGGAGAGTCGGTTTCGTAGTTATCACGATTATGAAGTGGGGCGCTGGAAAGAACGAATCGCTATTATCGAATCAGGTAACGTCGAAGCAATAGCGTTCTACAATAATGCTGAGGGTAGGGCTTCCTTGACTAGTCTTCAGGCAGACATTGTAGAAAGTGACAATCGGTTGAGAGTTCAACTTGAGAGCCTGACGATGAATCAAGTAGGGCGTGTCATTCAATTGTTTGGGGTTTGGCTCGGCATCTGTATAGTCACATATCTCGGTGGTCGGACTATTAATTGGATCTATCAGGGGTTTCGCTCCAAGAGTATCTGACTGTATGTGTCGCACCACAGGAAGGGTATGTGTCTCGTCCTGTAAGTTTTACCTTGAATGCCGGGCATTTGTGGAGGCTCCCAGAGCCAAGGCTCTGAAGGTGGCGCCTATTTTTATCGTTTGATCATTATCAGAAATTTATAGAGCTATATAATTGATCGCAAAGCCCTATACCATAGGGGGTGATGACTGGATTAGATGCAGCACCGGGCTACCGAACAAGTAGACTATCTTTGATAGCTGATTTTTGACGAAAGGGTTTTGTCAATGTTCTGCTCCTGTCGCATTCCCTCGTGTGCTATTCGTAAGTCTTGATCAGTCGTTAGTATCGAAATTACGGGCTAGCGGACAGATCAGTGATACATTATTGTGCATGGTGAAAGAGCGCTTCTGGTCTACCATGAAGTTTAGATTTCCCTTCATTGAGAATGATTATGTCCGATAAGCTGAGGTCGAAAAAACACCATTTTATACCAAGATTTTTCCTCAATCAGTGGAGAGATGAAAATGGAAAGCTATGGATTTATCAGCGGAATGCTGGAGGGGGGATTTCATGCAGGGAAGGTGACCCGGCGTCCATTGCATATGTAGAAAACCTGTACACGTTAAAACCAGAATATTCAGCTAGTAGCGGGCCTTCTGATGAAATCGAAAGGACGTTTATGGGTGGAATTGATGACCAGTCGTCAATTATTCACAAAAAGTTAGTATGTGAGGGGGTTGGCTCGCTAACTTCGAATGAAAAAACTGTCTGGTCTAAATTCATTGCGTCCATGATAGAGAGGACACCTAAAAAACTTGAGGCTTACAAGAATGCCTCCCCAGTAGACGAGTATCTCGATGGTCTTAAAAAAGTTAAACCAAATATTTTTGCGGCCATAGAGCGTAGCAATATAGACGTTGAGGCGATAAGGGATAATGTAACCCTAGGCTTCATGATGGAGAGAATTGTTGATCCGAAGTTCGTTGAGTCAATAAGTCAAATGGAGTGGGTCGTTGTTGAGCTGACCACCAAGGGCGAACATTTTATTTTGGGTGATGATGCGCTGATAGTAGATAACGGAGAAAACACAAACTACGAGCCGAGTCTTATCAGGCTAGCAATTTCTCCCCGCAAGCTATTGATTTTAGCGACTGAATCACTTGGCGTTGACGATGAACTCATATCGATTCTGTCAGTGACATATAACATTATGGTTATTCGTAGTTCGGAGAGGTATATTATTTCTGGTGAGAGGTTGAGTGATGAAACGCATACAAAGTTCAACAAGGCTCTAAAAGAGCTTCACAGAGCGTGATGAGTATTTCCAGCTCTGCTGTTTGCAGACCTTGCAAGAGCGGCGGCGGTCCAAGCCTGTCAGAGAAAACAAGTAGGGCCTCACCCAATACGACGTACTGACATCCGGTGAAAGCAGAGTACTGTCTGCACCGGGTGAGCGGCAGAGAGTCGAACGAGGTCATTGGATCGGCAGTATGGGTTACGGCTGTTGATCCAACATCTTTTCCAAATCGGATACCAATTCGGACGGTGGGCATTTCAAGGCGTTTGCGAGCTTGAACAGCACTGCAATCGTAGGGTAGTGAATGCCTCGTTCTATCAGGCTGACATAGTTACGCTGCACATCAGCGTCATGTGCAAGCTGCTCTTGAGTCAGCCCCGCTTCCTTACGTTTTTGGCGCAATACCTTTCCGAAAGCTAAGCCGATATCCACGTTTGCAACCCCATCTCAAAGACGGGCCACTGTCGGGGATGACTGCCGATACGTCCTCACAGTATACTGTGAATATTGATGTCAAAATCGCAGCTAACGGGGTACCCAATGAAGCTCAACACCGCAATGCCCAGCATACCGCTGGCCTACCTGGCGGGCGTCAGGACAGTCAAGGTCTCTAGACAACTGCTGCTGTACGGGCTGATGTGCGTTGCAATACACGCATTCGCCGATGACAAAGAAGACATTGCAAAGCTCAAATCTGAGTGCCCAAAGCTGTCGCGACCTGCTAATGATTCTGGGTACGATGAGCTAATTGATAAGATGTTAAAGAAAAACTCCATTAGCCAAGACTATACACCCCTCTCGAATGATGCTGAGTTGGTTATGCTCTTGCAAACGTTGAAGAAGCCTGAAAATCTTGATTTTGCGCAAGATACCGTAGAAAGGGATTTTGGTTACTTTTTAGACATGTTCTCTATAGGAAAGAATGTTGATGAAACCTATCTGAACAATGCGTATAGATGCCATTTCGTTGAGGCTTATGTTGATGTGGGCTCCAAGGCCAATAAGGAATTGAAAAGTTACTTTCAGTGGCTTCTCAATCGGACCACAGAACACGTCAATCTTCTAGCAGCAGAGAAGGCTGATAGAGAAGATTATGCCAAAGGTGTCCATGATGAAGAAGAAACCCACAAAAAACGTCTGCTGACCCCCAAAGGTAATGCAGCTACTATAGGTGGCTTTAAGATTACTGCGAATTCCTGTGTGGCACGTGGAAAAGTCGGAACGTTAAACCCATTCTTAGAACCGAAAACCTGGAATGGTTCTAAGTTCCTGATTGTCGATGCCAGTTTTAAAAATGTGTCGACATCTAGCAAATATATGTTTCCCGGTGCTGTAATGATCAGTAAGAATGGAAAAGTATATAAGTTCGATAAAATTGAAATGGTAAATGAGAGCGGTTTTGGACCCGGCACCGAATCTTTGAATCCTTTGATATCATATCGCACTAAGTTGGTCTTTCGAGTCCCGATTGATTTGGCCGGTAAGGTTGTCTGGCAGCCGGATGAACGTACGGATGATGTGACAGTATCATGTGGGTCGATCTAATTACTCAATTTGTAGAGGATGTTATGAACAAATTCGCGTTGATGGTTATTGTAATTATTACGGGATTTGCACGGTTTGCGCTTGCAGGAACCAAGGTCAATCAAGAACCGGGTATCCTATTCTGGATACTTGCTGCTATTGTTGCACCGATGGTGATGTATTCGGCCAATAAGTGGAGGTTGTGGCTACTTGGGTTTCGATTCGGGATGGCCAGTAAGTCCACTTTTCTCGGCTCGATCAAATGGACTGCTGCGTCAGTAGTCGTAACTATTGCATCACTACTGATACTTGCTGCATTTGGCTAGGTTTGAAAACCGGATAACACAGTAGTACGAAGCCTCGCTTTTAGGGGCTTTTTCATGTGTGCCGCTTTTGTTGTGTCATCCAAGATGCCCTTGATTTATTAGGTCATGAGAAGGAATGGTGTAACGTCTAAGTATACAAAAGATACATAGTACTTGTGTCGGATGGTCTGATGAATGACATCCAATAAAATCTGCCTAGAACAGATGCTTTGGTGTACTGGTGTAACAGATGTACTGCTAAGGTTTGGTTTTCTAGGAAGAGCTGAGGTAGATGTTTGGAAACCAAAATGCTGCAAAATATTTATATAAAAATATTGATGATTTCGGCGAGGGGATGTGATATGGCTGCATAGGAGGGGGCTTGATGTTTCTGGTGTTCGTCAAGTACACCCGAAACAACGCCGTAGGCGAATGGAACGGACTCTCTTCTCGGAGGTATATACCGTTAAAAGCGTTTCAATGAACTGGTGGGATTCTGCGAAGTCGATATGGGTATGCACGAGCTTGCGAGTGCACCCGCAGGGCTGGGTAGACCCATATGAACCGATTGCTATTTTAAGGTTTGATAGAGTTCAAATGCTCCTAGTTTTTGGCGGTATTCGAAGATCCAAGCCGTCTGCTGAGAATTGATGGTTCTAGTGGTTTTGAAATCTAAAATCACTATAGTGTTCAGTTCGTCAGGTTGTTCTAGGTGCACGCTTCGCGTAGAACACACTTCGTGCGTTCTAATCTTCTCTGTGCTTAGGATGGCTATTCTGGTTTTAGAATATGCTTGAAGATTTTAAAAGTTGGCTGTATCTCTAAGAAGTATTCTTAGGGATGCGGCCGTTTTTATGCAGGCTAGCCGCCCAGCTTTCACCGGGCGGAATCAGTATTATACGAAGAACTGTTCCAGTCCTTCGGCAGGCTTGACTGGTAAGCTTTCGCGTACGTTTTTTGTCCATGTACGGGCAGTTCTCTCGGCTACCTTCCAAAGCTCCATCACAACCTTGTTAATTTCGGCCTGCTTCAAGCCGTTATTGAACGATTGTTTAATGAAATTGATAGCTTTGGTCTTTTCATCAGGTGGAGTTTTGGACCGACCGTCTGGTTTCGCAGCAATGGTCAACGTAAGTCGATGATCAATCACAGCATCTTTCATGTACGTTTGCTTTAAATAGTTTGCGACTTCTGTATCCTGCACATAAAAATACACAGGTTTGGTATTGTCCCGAGTTCGGATTGCAGTGCGGGTGATAGCTTGTAAGCTTGCTTCATTCTTGTTTTTAACAATCCAAGCTTTAATTAGCTCAGTTAAATTAATGCCGTACCTGTCACCTACAACCTTTAGACAAATTGTATCGTTTGGGCTTGGTTTTCCGGAAAACAACAGTAAGGCAGCGGTGCTGTTCTGGTAGCAGTTCAGCCCGCGACAATCCATCGGGACAAATTTAATTTCAGTATTCACTTTTTGGGTCGAGGGCCGATATCTATCACTAAATTTCGACCACGAGTTCTGAATGACCAAGAAATTTTCATTTGGAGAATGCTGGATTGCTGTTTCAAATACCCGATCAATGATTTGATTATTCTGCCCGTCATGAGTGTATCCCAGGTTTCCTTCTTCATTTGCTAGTACTTTTGTTTTTGACCAGCTACCGTTTAACATCGGATAAATATAGATGGGGCAGTTATATTTTGACGGTTCTGGGGTGAACTTCGAGCGTGTGTATTTGTAGCCCCTTCTCTTCGCAAAAAGGTCAAAGAATCCCCCTTCAATATTCGCAGCCAAGATATGGGTTTCCCTTGCCCGATCAATCTGATCAAACACGGTTTTATCAACAATAGTGTGGAAATTGATAAAGCCGCCTTTTTCCGTTTCAAAGAGTACGATATTTCCGGTCAAGATTGTGTCATAAATCTTATGTTCAACTGCCGATAATGTAGACGTGTTATCCTTGTTAGACATTGATGATTTGTACGTTTTTACCCGAGCCTTTATTTCCGTAAGCAGACCTTCCTTGATTTGCAGTTGATTATTAAAGGCTTCGGTGGTTGCAAAGATTGTTTCTGCTTCTTTAGACTTCATGGAAAAATGATTGATATCCATGATTTCTGGAAGCTCATCAATGATCAAGATATAACCTTTGAGAAGAACAGGGTCGGTACGTCTCAAGGAGTCGTGGGTGGTGACAATCAACGGATTAGCCTTGTTCTTAAGAGCTTGGGCCAGGACCCTTGTTACCGATGTTTTATTGTGTTTGATTTCATCCTGATCACTGTTAATGATCAGGGGGGCTAGATTTGCCTTCTTCATGGTTTTCAAGATGTCATCGTTTAATTTCAGCGTTGGGAGCGCCATGACAACGTTGAATCCATAATTAATATAGTCTGGGATCATGTTGATTACGGCTTGCGTTTTTCCAGCGCCTGGTGCCGCAATGGCGGTGTGAATATACTTGGTGGGCATTACGAATGTACCTTTCTTATGGGTGAATTAATCCCTGCTGATAACGACGGTGATCGTCGTCAGCTGTCATTGCTTGGGAGTTGAGATAACTATACCGTGGTTTGGGACGATTCTAAACAGAATCAAGATTTTTAATTTTAGGGGGTGATGATGTTGTTTGGGGTTTGCTTGCTTGTATTGAATGATTATTTGATTGAATCGTTGTGGGCGCTGTTTTGTTGGTGGTGTACTGTGGTGTTAATTATTTCTTTTTGATGTAATTGCCTGGGGTGCCTTCTCGGTGGAAACAGCTTTGAGATGCACCCCTTTTCTATTTTTTGGGAATCATATCGACCAGCAAGCGGATGTCATTCACCGTTGCTCTCCGAACCCATGAATGATTGTATGGCTTGAGCTTGAGGTGCCAGTTCAACCTGTCGCAGTGCGTCCACCATAGCCCTCAATGGGCTGCGACTGCCGTAGATGCTGAATGTCACTGCGCCGTCCTCGTGCCCTACAATACGTTTGATTAGCGAGTCCTGGACCCCTGCATCCCGGAGATCATCAATCAACGTGTGCCGAAAGCTGTGGAAGGTTTTCTTGGGGTCGACGATTCCGCGTTTTGTCTTGTAACGTCCGAACCACTTCGACGGTGCATGGCCCAGCTTTCCCCGTACGGGTTCAAGTTCACGGAACAGACGATCTGCTCCGCTGGTCCTGACCTTCTCCACGTGTCGTAGCAAACCGAGTTCGATCAGGGTGGGGTGGATCGGGAGTAAGCGACGACTGCTGGCATTCTTGAGGTTCTGTCCTTCATGGGTGTCGTCGATGCGTAGGCACTGGATTCCTTGTTGTTCGATGAAGTCATCCACGCGCAGTTGGCAAAGCTCTTCGAGTCGTGCTCCTGTGCTTCTACCCAGCAGCGGTAACCAGTAACGCCATGGATGCTTGCGTGCTTCAGCCAGGAGTGTGTTCAGATCAAGGAGTGTGCGTAGGTCGCCATTGTCGAATGACAAGCGGGCCTCCTTGGATGCACCGGTCATCATCTTGAGTCCGGCCAGTGGGTTGTCGGTGATATAGCCGTTGGCCTTGCACCAGTTCATAAACGCCGAAAGTTTGCGTAGCCGATTGTTCACCGTTACCGCCGTAATGGTCTTGTGCGTGCCACCCGATTCGACGACCTGTCGCAGAGTCTTCCCTTCGAATTCGGGGCGTAGGCCGAAGTATTGCGGGCAGCGGCTCAACCGTTCTTTCAGCAGTCGGGCTTGTTGAGTGTCGAAGGCTTCGATGGGCATATCGCCCATCAGATCGAACAGATCGCGTAGTGCACGTTCCACCTCGAAGGTACTGACGGTTCTCCATGTACCGCCGCGTTTCCCTTCTTCTATATAGAGCTTTGACAGGGTAGACAGGGCGGGACCATCAGCGATGGGTTTCGCGGGCTTGACTATAGGCTGGTGTGAGCGATGCATTGAGGATGGGGCAGGGTATGCATCTCGCCATTGAGTGCAAAGCCTACGCAGCGTCTGAAGGTCTGCCAGAGGGTGTTCGGACAGGTGTCCATGTACCTGCTGGGCGAGGGCGGTCGCGAGGAATAGGGCGCTCTGCCGGTGCCGAACATTTAGGCTCAAACGTAAGGTGTGACAGCGTGGGAACAGGTGTTGGGGGAGCCGGAGGTTTAGGTAATAACAGGGTCCGCGACGGATCAGATAGGCCATGGTGTGACACCGATGTGTGACAGCAATGTGTGACAGTGCTGGCTACACCCCAAGTTCTGACTGTCCGTGCCGGGTGTTGGTACGGATGATTGGAAGCAACCTAAACAGCCTGAACCCCCGTAATACAAGGCCCCGCAACGATTACCCGTGAACCTGGTCAGATCCGGAAGGAAGCAGCCACAGCGGGAACATTGTGTGCCGGGGTGTGGCTGGTGGGGTTGCCTCCATAACGCTCCTCTCCCGCTAAAAATCGTTCTACTCCCAAAAAGCTGCGTCGCATCAAGCTCAGCGTTTTTTCCTGTGCCTGAAATTTCGGCTTTCTGTCGATCATTTGAGAAACTGCCGGGTCCCTTGGCGATATCACAGGGGTGGGACAAGGAAAGAGACGGCTGAAATAAATAAACTGTCAGACATCCACTACCTTCGGTTGTATGGCCGGGTTCAGCGCCACCTCATGGGTCAGCATGTTGAAAGTTTGCGGCTGTACGACATACTTCCATTTTCCCTCTTTGTAAAACAGGAAGTTGAAGGCGTTAGGCGCAGGGTATCTCTGGTCGCTACGGCAATAATCATTAGCATCAATACAGGAAATAATGGATTGCCCCTGGGCCAGGATCAGTTGATTGATATGTGTACTGTCCGGGTGTTGGTGATGGTAAATCCTGAGCATGTTGCTGCCCGCTGGAGAGGTCGTCGCGACCAGCGCGCATCCATTCATGGCAGCGGTAAATACAAAGTTATGCTGTGGATTGTGCCGTGGTATATCAACAAAGCCAGGCAGTACATTGCCTTGGATGAAAGGACACCAGTAGGCGGTGATCAAGGGGTCGGTATGTGGGGGATTGCCGGTTGGTGCCAGTATGACTTCTTTCGCCTGCCCGTCACCCAACAGGTCGAAAGCGCCTGACTTGATACTGTTAAGGACCCTGTTTCGCTGTTGGTTGGTGCTGTTCGCCTGGTCTTTCATGAACCACGAAACATTGTTTATCGCTCGCTGAGCGACATACCATATCGGATTGTTCCTAAAAGTCAGATTGTGGCCGTTCATAATGCTTTCCAGATATTAAATGGATGCTTGTCGGTAAGAAAAACACCGCCAGTTCAAGGAATTTAGTAGTTGGAGAAAAGGGTATTTTATCGGTAGGAGAGAGGGCAAGTTATCAAGCGTGATGAGATATTTCTGTGCTCAAGCTATGAATGCGGGGACATAGGGGGGGCAGCGCTTGAGTAACGTGTGAAAGTTCCTAAAGCGCCGCGCGCAACTCCCGCGGCGACAGCCCGTAATGCTTGCGAAAGCGCACCGCAAACCGTGAAGCCGAGGCATAGCCACTGGCCGCGGCAATTTCCCCGATCGGCCGCGGTGTCACCTGCAACCACTGCAACGCCATCCCCAGCCTGACGTTCTCAAGGATATTGCTGAAACTGTCATCCTCGTTCGCCAACTGTCGGCGCAATGTCGAGGCGCCGAGGTTCAGGCGCTCGGCGACGCTGGCAACGGTCCAGTCCCGCGCCGGGTCGCTCATGAGAATCTGCTGCACGCGCTCGCACAGCGGATCGTGGCGATCCAGTAACAACGGCCCGGCCCAACCCCCGAGGGCCAACGCCAACAACACCGCTTCCGCGTAATGCGTACGCAAAGCGTCCGGCGAGTCGGCATTGATGCAGTCCAGCAGGTTTTCCCAGGCCTGGGTCGTATGCCGATCCAGCGGTACGCACAACTCCTGCGTTGCCGCGCGCCCGGGAAAGGTGTTGATCTGCTGGCTGTAACGGACGCTGAACGCCCGCAACAACTCTGTGGGAAAGGTCACCGCATCGGCGATGTAGTAACCCTGTGCCCCGGGATAGTTGCTGATCCCCACTTCGCACCCCGCGGGCATCAGGATCAGATGCCGTGAACCCACGCGCATTTGTCGTTCATCCCAGCCCATCAACTTTTCGCCCTGGCGAACACGGCACAGGGTGCTGACGAAAATCGGCACCCGTTGTAGTGCATGGGGCTGGCGCGCCTGTATGACACTGGCGCCGATACGGCTTTGGCGATGCTGGATGCCGGCGGGGGCGTTCATGGTTCCTAGCGTCCGTAAGGGGCGGTGAGGGTGGCCTTGGCCAGTACGTTGGCGTTGAGCATGTAACCTACCATGGCGCCGCTGGATTGTTCATTGACCGGCAGTTTATCGACCTTCAGGGCCCAGACGGTGAATTGATAACGATGCGGTTTGTCGCCGACCGGTGGGCAGGCGCCGCCGAAGCCTGGCTGACCGTAGTCGGTGCGGCCCTGGACGGCACCTGCGGGCAGTTGGCTGGCCGTGGGGTTGCCTGCGCCGGAAGGCAGTTCGTGGGTAGTAGTCGGCAGGTTGACGACTGTCCAGTGCCACCAGCCACTGCCGGTGGGTGCATCGGGATCGTAGGCGGTGATGGCGAAGCTTTTGGTGCCGGCCGGGGCGTTTTGCCAGGACAGCTCAGGCGAGGTATTGCCGCCTTCGCAGCCAAAGCCCTGGAACACTTCGCGGCTGCTCAATGGCTTGCCGTCGGCGATGTCGCGGCTGGTGAGGGTGAAGTCGGCGGCGTGGGCGGTGAGGCTCAGGCCGAGGGTGAGGGCGGTGAGGAGGAATCGGGTTTTCATGCTGATCTCGTCTGGGTGGGGAGAGGAGATACGAGTCTATTAAGGGAGAGAAGTGGCCGTTGTGCCGTTGCGCTCGACCATTGTGCCGAAACGCTCAGGGTGTTTTTTACAGGAGCGGGCGTGCTCGTGCGATAGTCTTCGGAAGAGGGCGGGGCGTCAGGCGCTCCGCGTTATCGTTGACGTTTATCGCTGGCAAGCCAGCTCAGGGGGGGGGGCGTGTTACTGACGCTTGAACAACTTGCGAAAGAACCCGGCAACCACCACCAGACCCACCACGATAAATTTCTTTAGCGCCAGCAACATGACGCCGATCTTGGCGAACAGCCCGGCCTTGGCCGCAATACCACCCGCCACCAACGCCGCCAACCCGTAAGGCGCCAGTTTGTCGGTCTTGGAGTCGTAGTCGGCGTAACGGTTGCCGTCGGTGAAGTTGGTGAACGCGAGGATCTTCGGCGTTTCCAGCTTGATGGTCTGCAAATCGGCCATCGCCGCCACCGCATTGAGTTCCAGCACACCTTCGCGCCCCAGCACGCGGATGCTGTAGTTCAGGGTGGTCTGTTGCGCATCGTCGGCCTTCAATTCACGGGCCCAATACATCTTGTGGCTGCCCTGGTCGTAGCTCGGTGGCTCGGCCCAGCCCAGCAGCGACAGGCCGGCATAACCCTGTTTGCGCCGCTCCTGGTTGTTTTCCTCATCACCGGCCTGCATCTGCTTGAGCAGGTCGGCGTAGTCGATCTTGGCCGCGTCATCGTCGGAAATATGCCCGTCGTTCTTGTAGCTGACGATCACGCCCCAGCCATTGTCCGTCAGCGGGCTGACCGCCTTGGGAATGATCATGCCCAAGGTTTTGTGACCGGGCGGGTTGCCCCAGCCTTCGGTCAGCAGGCGCTCGGTGTCGGCCGGCGACAGGTAGTAGAAATCGTCATTGAGTTGCAGCGTGGCAATGCCGCCGGGCAGGGTGATATTGCCGTGCTGCTGCTTGAGGGTGGTCAGCCATTGCTCGGTCGTTTGGTGAGGCTGGGTGCTGGCGGTCGGCGTCGGAGCGGGAGAGCTGGTGGCCAAGGCAGGCAACGTGAGGCTGCTGAGCGCCACCGCGGCCAAAAGCTGGCGCAGGTGATGTTTCATTGTAGTCCCTTACATTTGGAAATAATTTTGCCGGCAGGATAACGGAAGTGACTTTGTATTACCAAACTTGGGTATGGCCAGGTTTCAGGTGGGTTCGCCCCTGTCTGCCTGGGGGCGAGGTGGATGACGGGGGTGTGCTGGCGCTCAATCTGGAAGGGCGACGACAGCCCGTGACGGTATCCGCCCAACCCCGCGGCAGCGGGGTTGGGCAGCGCAGCGTTTAGCTGTCTGGCGAGCTTATTCTGGTAACCGGCAGGCATGAGATTAAGGCTTGGACAAGGCTAGATCGACCGCCGCGATCAGCTTTCCCAGGTCCTTCGGGGGAGCGTTGTGAATGACGCCGAACAGGTAGGCACGTTGTTCGTCCTCGTCACCCAGATCTGTGAAAAAGGCTTTGAGCTTCACCCCCAGCACGTCGGCAAACAGGAACAAGGCCTCGACGCTAGGTGTGTAACTGCCGGTTTCGAAGCGGCTGATGGTTTTAGGGTCAAAACCGGTTTTCTCTCCGAGTTCAGCCTGAGTCAGCCCTGCTACCTTGCGGTAGCGCCTGATGGCCGTACCCAAACTTGAAATTTCCATCGCTCAATTCCCATTTAGAATCAAGAACTTAACGATAAATCTTTACATTAGACAACGCCATGGTTCATCACCTTCTGTTGCATAATGTGATGTAATTCGTAGAATCAGCATTTAGAACAGGTATTTGGTGATCCAGTTTCCGGTGAAATATTTGTGAAACGGGAAAACCGCGCATTTCTTCGGTGCCCATGCCATGACGGTCATACGCCCTGAGCAACGCATGGTTTCGGGACGGTCTCGAATGCCTGTACCGACTGCTGATGACCTTCATTTAATCCTAGTTGATCTTCGTCGAAGTACGGCCAGGCGATGCCGCCAGGCGCGGTTGTGCTGCGAATTCGGGACAACCTCTAGCTGCCCAGGTGAACTGACTCATGGATGAGACGTATCGCAGGGTCGTGGACGTCGCCGCCATTTTCTCCGAGACCGACCTGAATGGACGGATCACTTACGTCAACGATCCATTCTGCGCGATTTCCGGCTATAGCCGCGACGAACTGTTGGGACAGAATCACCGGATCTTGAATTCCGGTTACCACCCGTCCGAGTTCTTTGTCGACATGTGGCGCACCATCGCCCTGGGCCGGGTCTGGAAAGGCGAAGTCTGCAACCGCGCCAAGGATGGTTCCCTGTACTGGGTCGACAGTACCATGGTGCCGCTGCTGGATGAGGCCACGGGGCGGGTGCGCAAATATGTGTCGATCCGTTTCGACGTCAGCGAGAAGTTGCGCCTGTTGCATACCCTGCAGTGGCGGGTGGGGCACGATGTGTTGACCGGCCTGCCCAATCGGGCGTTTCTCTCGGACCTGTTGAACCAGGCCCTGGATTTTTCCCGGTGCGAAGAGATTCCGCTGGCGGTGTGCATGCTCGACCTGGATGGCTTCAAGGCGGTCAACGATGGCTACGGGCATGCCAGCGGTGACTCGCTCCTGGTGGAAGTGGCGGCACGCCTGCGCGGTATCATGCGCGGCGAGGATGTGGTGGCCCGGCTGGCTGGCGACGAGTTCGTGCTGATCCTGCGTTATGTGCGTGACGTCGACGAACTGCATGCCGCGCTGCAACGGGTGCTCGCGGCGATTTCCGCCCCCTATTCGATCCTCGGCCAGACTATCCATGTGGATGCCAGCATCGGCGTGACGCTGTTTCCTGCCGACGACGAAGACGCCGATACCCTGTTGCGCCATGCCGACCAGGCGATGTACCTGGCCAAGCAGGGCGGGCGCAATCGCTTTCATTTGTTCGACGTGTCGCTGGACCAGGAGGTCAAGGCGACCCACCAGACGGTGGCAGCGATGCGCCAGGCCCTGGCCAACGGCGAATTCCGTCTATTTTACCAACCCAAGGTCAATATGCGTACCGGCAGCGTGGTCGGGTTCGAGGCGCTGATGCGCTGGCAGCATCCTCGCGATGGCCTGCTCCAGCCCCAGGTATTTCTACCGCTGGTGGCGCAGACCGATGTGATCATCGATATCGGCGAGTGGGTCATCGACCGGGTCATGGCACAGATGCAGGCCTGGCGCCAGGCCGGCCATGAGTGGCCGGTCAGCCTCAATATCGCCGCCCGGCATTTCCAGCGCGGTGATTTTGTCGAGCGCCTGCGCGCCTTGCTGGTACGCCATGCCGAAGTGCCACCGCATATGCTCGACCTGGAAATCATCGAGTCGATGGCCATCGAGAACATCCAGCGGGTGAGCCAGTGCCTGCAAGACTGTCAGGCGCTGGGGGTGCGTTTTTCCCTGGATGACTTCGGCACTGGTTACTCGTCCCTGAGTTACCTCAAGCGCTTGCCCAGCCAGACGATCAAGATCGATCGTTCGTTCGTGCGCGATATTCTCCATGACCAGGATGACCTGGCGCTGACCACGGCGGTGATCGGCCTGGCCCGGGCCTTTGGTCGGGAAGTGATTGCCGAGGGCCTGGAGTCAGCAGAGCACGGCCGATTGCTGATGAGCCTGGGTTGTGATGTGGCGCAGGGCTACTTCATTGCCCGGCCGATGGCGGCGGACGAGGTACCAGCCTGGGTCGAGGCGTTCGAACCGCCGGCGTTATGGCGCGCTGCCGTCTGACTCGACGGCGTCTGTCTGGTCATCATGCCCGGTATAGAGTCGGATGGTTCGGTCGATTTCCCCGGACATTTTCATCCGCAGCAAGGTCCTGAGGATGCGTTGTACCGGCAGGGCCGGATCATTGCGCACGAAGCAGCCCACGGCTTGCTCCTGCACGACCATCACCGCGTGCAACTGGCGATCCGGCATCTGTGTCTGGTTGAACCAGTCCAGCCCCCGTTGGCTGCTGATGGCGTAGGCGTAACGGCCTGCCGCGAGTTTTTGCAGAACCTGTTCCTGGTTGCGCGCGTCGTCGCGCAGAAACCGGCCGCTTTCGAACTGTGTGTGCAGGGATGGGTAGGTGTAGCCCAGTACGGTGCCGAGTCGTTGCGGCTCAAGATCTTGCAAGGTCAGCGCAGCGGTCGGCCTGGTCTTGCTGACCAGCACGTCACGCTGGGTCAGGAACGGGATGCTCCAGATATAGTCGCCGGACTGGTTTGGCATCCAGGATTGCGCAGCGTAGCAGCGCACATCGATTTCGCCGCGCTCCATGGCGCCTTGCACCCGGGCGCGGGCCAGAACATGAAACTCGGCCGGACTACCGACCTGGTGGGCCAGGCTGGTCATCAGGTCATACAAAATGCCCTGGGTCGGTTGTCCGTGCTCGATCTCTATGAGCGGCATGCTCCAGCTCTCGGCCACGGAGAAGCGCAACGGCGCCGGCGCGGCGAAAGCAGGGGCGGTCATCAAGGCCAGGGCGTAAAGAACTGCACGCATCAAACTCTCCGGCGGGAGTACAACGAGGCCGCCAATTTCTACACAAAGTGCAGCTTAGCCAGATTAGCATCCCGTGCCGGATGCATTTTTACCCCTGCTCCGCTAGCATTAGCGGTCTTCCGCTTCCCCGACGCGATGGTTATCGATGAGTTATCAGGTTCTTGCACGTAAATGGCGTCCGCGCTCGTTCCGCGAAATGGTCGGCCAGACCCATGTGCTCAAGGCTCTGATCAATGCCCTGGACAGCCAGCGGCTGCATCACGCCTACCTGTTCACCGGTACCCGTGGGGTCGGCAAGACCACCATCGCACGGATTATCGCCAAGTGCCTGAACTGCGAGACCGGCATTACCTCGACGCCTTGCGGAACCTGCTCGGTCTGCCGGGAGATCGACGAGGGGCGTTTCGTCGACCTGATCGAGATCGACGCCGCGAGCCGGACCAAGGTCGAGGACACCCGCGAGCTGCTCGACAACGTGCAGTACGCGCCGAGCCGTGGTCGCTTCAAGGTCTACCTGATCGACGAAGTGCACATGCTGTCCAGCCACTCCTTCAACGCGCTGCTGAAAACCCTGGAAGAGCCGCCGCCCTACGTCAAGTTCATCCTGGCGACCACGGATCCGCAGAAACTCCCGGCAACGATTTTGTCGCGTTGCCTGCAGTTCTCCCTGAAGAACATGACCCCCGAGCGGGTGGTCGAGCACCTGACCCACGTACTCGGGGTCGAGAATGTGCCGTTCGAGGACGATGCCCTGTGGCTGCTCGGGCGTGCCGCCGACGGTTCGATGCGCGATGCCATGAGCCTGACCGACCAGGCGATCGCCTTCGGTGAAGGCAAGGTCATGGCCGCCGATGTGCGAGCGATGCTTGGTACCCTCGACCATGGCCAGGTTTTCGATGTGTTGCAGGCGTTGATCGATGGCGATGCCAAGGCCCTGCTCGAAGCTGTTCGGCATTTGGCCGAACAGGGACCGGACTGGAATGGCGTGTTGTCGGAAATCCTCAATGTGCTGCACCGGGTGGCGATTGCCCAGGCGTTGCCGGAGGGTGTCGACAATGGTCATGGCGACCGTGACCGTGTGTTGGCGCTGGCCCAGGCCCTGCCGGCCGAAGATGTGCAGTTTTATTACCAGATGGGCTTGATCGGCCGACGCGATTTGCCGTTGGCGCCGGACCCGCGAGGCGGTTTCGAAATGGTCCTGCTGCGCATGCTGGCGTTCCGCCCAGCGGACAGCACGGCGCCGCCGAGACCGCCGCTAAAGCCAGTGGGGATCAGCCAGGCCACAGTTGATTCCGCACGGAGCGTGGCTGGCGCAGCTATGTCCGCGCCAGCCACCCCTGTGGCGCCGGTGGTCGCAACCGTTGTCGAGACGCCGGTGGCAACCCCCGTGCCCGTCGAGGTCGCGCCGTCGCTGGTCGCGCCACCCGCGCCCGTTGTTGCAGCCGTCGCGGTCGCGCCAGTGGCGGCTGTGAGGGTGGCCGAGGTCGCGCCGCCGGCCGCTCCAGTTGCTCCGCTGATGGATGCTGTGGATCTGCCGTGGAACGATCCGATCGAGACCGAAGAGGTTGTGCAGGAGCCCGCTGCCGCACCGCTGCTGGAAACTGTGGCTGAGCAGCCGGAACTGGCCGCGATGCCACTGCCGACCCCGGACAGTGTTGTCCCGGATGCGCCGGAATGGGTCGCCGCGAGCCTGCCCGAGCCGACGCCCGACCAGGTTGATGCCGCGACACCGGGGCTGGATCCGGACGACGAGCCGCCGCTGGATGAAGACTATATCGAGCCGGACATGGATTCGGCCTACAGCTACCTCGACGAGTTGGCCAGTGAGCACGCCGCCGATCCGGCACCGGAGCCCGAGCCGCAACCGGCTGCGGCACCGGCCACCGGCCTGGCGCTGGAGTGGCTGGAACTGTTCCCGAAACTGCCGGTTTCCGGCATGACCGGCAGCATTGCGGCCAACTGCACGCTGATGGCGGTCAGCGGTGACGACTGGCTGCTGCACCTGGACCCGGCCCACAGCGCCTTGTTCAACGCCACGCAGCAGCGTCGTCTCAACGACGCCTTGAACCAGTATCACGGGCGTCCCCTGAAGCTGACCATCGAGTTGATCAAGCCCGAGCAGGAAACCCCGGCCCAGGCGGCTTCCCGTCGGCGCCACGAACGTCAGGACGAAGCGGTGGCGTCGATTCATGCCGACCCGCTCATCCAGCAGATGATGCAACAGTTCGGCGCGGTGATCCGTGGCGATACAATCGAACCTGTCGATGCCCTGGTGGTCCAGGGCTAATAACTGAACGATGTCAGGCCCTGGGCCTTGCGTCTCTTTGTACATGTAACTCTTGAGGTGATTCCCATGATGAAAGGTGGCATGGCCGGCCTGATGAAGCAGGCACAGCAGATGCAGGAAAAAATGGCCAAGATGCAGGAAGAGCTGGCCAACGCCGAAGTGACCGGCCAATCCGGCGCCGGCCTGGTGTCCGTGGTGATGACCGGTCGTCACGACGTCAAGCGCGTCAGCATCGACCCGAGCCTGAAGGACGAAGACCTGGAGGTGCTGGAAGACCTGATCGCCGCGGCGTTCAACGACGCTACGCGCAAGATCGAAAGCAACAGCCAGGACAAGATGTCCGGCATGACCGCCGGCATGCAACTGCCGCCAGGTTTCAAGATGCCATTCTAAGGCTTTTTGCGTTTTATCCTGTGGGGCCGGCCTGCATTGCGATGGGATGACAATTCATCGTGGTCATCGCGGTAGGTCGGTACCTGCCAGTTTCAGTGTTCCAGCGTTCCCCCTGGACGTTGGTTGGAGGCGCGGGTATAAACCGCGTCTCGTGTTCTGTCGGACCCTTTGCCATGAGCTTCAGCCCCCTGATTCGCCAACTGATCGATGCCCTGCGGGTACTCCCGGGCGTCGGCCAGAAAACCGCCCAGCGCATGGCCCTGCAACTGCTCGAGCGTGATCGCAGTGGCGGTTCGCGTCTGGCCCTGGCCCTCGGCCAGGCCATGGAAGGGGTTGGGCATTGTCGCCAGTGCCGTACCCTCACCGAAGACGATCTTTGCCCGCAGTGCGCCGACCCTCGGCGTGATGACAGTCTGTTGTGCGTGGTCGAAGGGCCGATGGATGTCTATGCGGTGGAGCAGACGGGCTACCGTGGCCGCTATTTTGTGCTCAAGGGGCACCTGTCGCCGCTCGATGGCCTCGGCCCGGAAGCCATCGGTATTCCGCAACTACTGGCGCGAATTGAAGCTCAGGGCAGTTTTACCGAGATCATCCTCGCCACCAACCCGACCGTCGAAGGCGAAGCCACGGCTCATTACATTGCCCAGTTGCTGAGCAACAAGGGCCTGATCACCTCGCGTATCGCCCATGGCGTGCCGCTGGGTGGAGAGCTGGAATTGGTGGACGGTGGAACCCTGGCGCATTCGTTTGCCGGACGTAAGCCGATTTCGTTGTAAGCCAGCCAGGCGTTGTCCACAATGCGTGAGGCCTCCTGGTGCCCTGTCGCGTCCCAGCGACGCGACAGGGGGAACGGGGAGGTGTCAGGAGGTCAGCAACAGCAGGATCTGATCCATGCGATTGTTGGCTATCCAGGCCAGGGGCGCGCCGATCACCGCGGCGGCACCGGCCATGTAGGTCAGTCGGCTCTTGATGGATTTGACATCGTTGCGTACCTCGTTCAGGTCGCGGTGGATGTATTCGAAGCGGGTTTCCAGCTCTGTGATTCGGGGTTCCATAGCATCGCCTCCAGGGGTACGGGTCGTCTTGGCCTTGTCATGGCGGGGCGGGAATTGCGGTTTGGCGTCGTGATGGCCCGGCTCGTGGGCCGAAGCGCTCAAGTGCGGTGCCGCGCAGTGCTGTAGCTCGACTTCCATGTGAATATGCTTCCTCGATGGTTCAGGTCCAGAGTGTTATTCGCTCGATAAAAAGAGCTTGAAGAAGTTCGCCTTATTTCGCCTCCGGGTCAATTGAGGCTGTTCTCTGATGGTTATCGGAAAAGTCCTCGGCGTTTGAAGGCTCTGCCCAATCAGGCATCCGGGCTGTCCCAGTAGCGTTTGTACATGCCCAGGTTCTTTTTCAGCCGCCTGGGCAGATGCCGCTCTTGCTGGCTCAGTTTGTAGGCGAGCAGTTTCACCGCGTTGCGCCACAGCGAGCCAGGCCAGGAACGGCCGGGGCCGAGGAACTTCAGTTCCGAAACAACGTAGCGCGGGCCCTCGCCGCCGGCTCCGCCGAACTGCTGGCGAATCCACGGTTCGCGGGCGTGGAAGACGCCGATATCGAAGTAACATCGGAACTCTTCAGCGAGGCTGTCGTTATGGGAATGGCGGCAGCGCGCACTACCTTCGTAGGCGACCTTCCAGCCGGCCTGGAGCATTTTCGCCGCGACAGGTGTTTCAGGTCTTGCTGGTTTCGGCGGGAGCCCGCCCATAAATGTCGTTGAACCGGACGATATCGTCTTCGCTGAGGTACTCGCCGCTCTGAACTTCGATCATCACCAGATCGATCACCCCGGGGTTGGCCAGCCGGTGTGGTTTTCCCGGTTTGATAAAGGTCGACTCATTGGTGTCGAGCATGAATTCATTGTCGCCGTTGGTGACCTGCGCCATACCGCTGACCACGATCCAGTGTTCGCTGCGGTGGTGGTGCATCTGCAGCGACAGCGAGGCGTTGGGCTGGACCACGATGCGCTTGATCTTGAAGTGCTTGCCTTCCTCGAGCACGGTGTAGGTGCCCCACGGACGGCTTACGGTGCGGTGCAGGCGATAGGCATCGTGGCCCTGGCGCTTGAGTTCCTGGGCGATCAACCTGACATCCTGGCTGCGCTTGCCGTCGGCGATCAGCAGGGCGTCCGGGGTGTCGATGATGATCAGGTCGTTGAGACCGACCCCGCCAACCAGGCGCTTTGGCGAATCAATGTAGCAGTTGCTAACGTCGTGCAGCACGGTCTCGCCGTTGCACTGGTTGCCCTGGGCATCGGCAGGTGTCAGTTCACGCACCGCCTGCCACGAGCCGATATCGCTCCAACCGAGTTGGCAGGGCACCACCGCGACTTTGCGCGAGCGCTCCATCAGCGCGTAGTCGATGGAAATGTCCGGCACCCGGGCCAGGCTCTTGCCATCCAGTTCCAGTTGCAGCTCCTGGCTGCCTTCGCGGCTGTGGCTGTGGGCCAGGCACTCGGTCATGGCGTCGAGGACGTCCGGGGCGTGTTCGCGCAGTTCGCTCAGCACGGCGTCGGCCCGCAGGCAGAACATGCCGGCGTTCCACAGGTGCTGGCCACCGTCGAGGTATTGCTGTGCGGTCTTCGCATCGGGTTTCTCGACAAAGCGCGCGACCTGGAAACCGTCGCTGCCCAGGGCTTGGCCTTTTTCGATATAACCGAAGCCGGTCTCGGGCTGGGTCGGCACCAGGCCGAAGGTCACCAGCCAGCCCCGGTCGGCCAGGAGTCGGGCGCTGTCGACCGCCTTGGCGAAGGCGTCCAGGTCCTTGATCAGGTGATCGGCCGGCAGCACCAGCAGCTGTGCGTCGTCGCCGTAGAGCCTGGCTACATGCAGGGCCGCCACGGCGATGGCCGGGGCGGTGTTGCGGCCAAAGGGTTCGAGGATGAAGTCCAGCGCTGCTTCGCGCTTGTTCAGCGGGCGGTAGTCATCGAGGGTACGAAAGAACACCTCGCGATTGGTCACCGTCAGCACCCGCTGGACATCGGCCAACCCGGTGGCCCGGCTGAAGGTCTTCTGCAGCAGGCTTTCGCCATCGGGCAGGCGCATGAAGGGTTTCGGCATGGCCTCGCGTGAGACCGGCCACAGACGGGTGCCGGCGCCACCGGCGATGATGCAGGGAATGAGGATTCTCATTCAGAAGGCCTCGCGGGTCATGAGCACTGCCGGAACAGTGCGGAACAGGATGTAGAGGTCGAACCAGATCGACCAGTTTTCGATGTACTCCAGGTCGAACTCGACACGTTTCTCGATTTTTTCCAGGGTATCGGTTTCACCTCGGTAGCTGTTGATCTGTGCCAGCCCGGTGATTCCTGGCTTGACCCGGTGGCGCGAGGTGTATTCCTTGACGACCTCTTCGAACAGGATACCCGCCGCTTTGGTGGCCGTGGTGTGGGGCACGGGCCGACCATCGACATGCTACCGATGAAGACATTGAACAGTTGTGGCCGTTCGTCGAGGCTGGTCTTGCGGATAAAACGTCCGACCCGGGTGATCCGGGGATCACCACGGGTGGTTTGTGTTGCGGCGGTGGCATCGCTCTGGCGCTGGTGCATCGAGCGGAATTTGAAGACTTCGATCAGGCGGTTGTTATAGCCGTAACGCTTCTGGCGGAACGGCACCGGGCCCGGCGAGTTGATTTTGATCGCCAGGGGGGGTCAACCTCCTTCAAGGCCATTTTTAAGAGAAATAGGTCCCATGAGCGAGCGCAAGGCGTGATTGATTCTGCATGACAAGTAAACCCTCGACGAAGAAGTGCTGGCCGCCGTCGCAGGCAAGCGGGCCAAGGGCTCGCCGCGGCTCAGTCGTCGAGGCTGATGATGTGCTCGCGCACCGCGAACAGCACCAGGCCGGCGACGTCGAAGATCTGTAAGCGCTTCATGATCTGCGAGCGGTGGGTTTCCACGGTCTTGATGCTCAGCCCCAGGCCATTGGCGATTTCCCGGGTCGACTTGCCGCGCACGATCAGTCGCAGGATCTCCAACTGACGTCCGGTCAGGTTATGGGTCTCGGCCCGTTCGGCCGGCAGGTTGCGCTGGACCTGGGTCAGGGCCTGGTTGATCACCGTGTGGGCGATGGCCGGGCTCAGGTAGCGTTCGTTGCTGCGCAGGGCATCGAGGGCCTGGGCCAGTTCGGTGGCCGTGGTGTCCTTGAGCAGGTAGCCGTGGGCGCCGATTTCCAGGGCCTGCATGATCAACTGCGGGTCGGTGTGCATCGACAGGATCAGCACCTTGCTCTGGGGGCGCACGGCCTTGAGTTTGCGCAACGCATCCAGGCCACCGGTTTCGCGCATGGACAGGTCGAGCAGGATGATGTCCGGGTTCAGCCGTTCCACGGCGTCGAGCAACTGCGCGCCATCGCTGGCTTCGCCGATCACGGTGTAACCCGGGATATCCAGTACCAGGGCGCGGACACCGGCCCGGATCAGTGAGTGGTCATCCACCAGAAGTAGGGTGCAGGTCATGGAGCCTTATTCTTGCTGGCGCGTTCCAGGGCGCGCGGCGCCCAGGGCAGCAGTGCTTCGATCTGCGTACCTTTGCCGGGTCCGCTGGTGACTGTCAATGTTCCGCCCGCCTGTTCGATGCGCTCAGCCATGCCGGCCATGCCGCGTTGGCCGGCCGCGCCGGGATTGCCGAGCGGCGAAAAGCCCTGGCCGTCGTCGACGATATGCAGGGACAGACCTTCGGGCAAGCGCTCGATACGTACCAGCAGGTTACGCGCCTGGGCATGGCGCAGCATGTTGGTGACGGCTTCCTGGGTCACGCGGAACGCGGTCAGCGCCATCTCTTCGGGGATGCCGGTCAGCCGCTGGTGGCACTCCAGGCTCCAGAGCACGTTGGCGTTTTCCAGGGTTTTGAGCAAATGCGCGCGCAGGCTGGCTTCCAGGCCAAGGCTGGTCAACTGGCGGGGATTGAGAATGGCCGAGACGTTGCGGACCTTGGCCAGGGTTTCGTCGAGGGTGTTGTCCAGGGTCTTGAAGTGGCTTTGCAGGTCGTCGGGCAGGCGCCGTTGCAACCACTGGGCCTGGAGTTTGGCCGCCGTGAGCAACTGGCCGATGTCGTCATGCAGTTCGCGGCTGAGGCGATGCCGTTCGTTCTCCTGCACCTGGAGCAGACGATCGGCCAGCTCCTGCGGCTGGAACTGGATGGAGGTGCTGGAGTTACGGTGCTGGAGCCAGACGCTGGCCAGTGCGGCCAGGTTGAGGATCAGCAACCCCGAAGGGAAGGCGGCGCCGGTGCTGTAGATGAACAGGCTGGCAATGGCCGAGCCGATGCACAGCACGGCGGTCAGCCGGCGGGCATTTTTGCGAGAGGGGAGCCAAGGCTTGAATGACTTGAGGCTGGCGTACATAGCGTATGGAGCCAATGAATGTTCGCTACGGGTAGACCGTCAGGACAACCGACAGGCCAAGTTTGAAAAACAGGTACGGTTTAATGGGTGCGTTCGAGGTGAAACAGTGTCAGGGTGAGAAACTTTGCGCAATGATGTCATTTTGATATCTATTGGTAAAATTACTAAGCCGTACAAGTACATATGCGAATCGCAGGCATAGTAGCACGCCATCTGGGGCTGGTCGCTCTCGGCTGATATATGTCCGAGCGGTCAACTTTTTTCGTACGTTTGTTCCATAAAGCGCTGTTAAGCCTGCCTACTCTAACTGAAGTCAGAACGCTGTTCCGGTACTTTGGTCGCGTAGACACTAGTTATTCTTTTCGCATTAAAAAACCACAGCCTGGAACCGGAAAGTTCGAGGTGAGTTGTTATTGTCGTTTTTGGCTATGAAGAGGGCGGATCGAAGGTGCGAGGTTGGCGAGCGGTTCAAGCGGACCGTTCAGGGAAGGTGATCAGGGTGAAGGCCTTCGCTCCGGTGGCTGATCCGTATTGGCCGGTCTGGATCGCGAGAGCGGTGATCAATTCGGACTCTTCGTCGTCGTCCAGGCCCAGTTGGCCGGTCTGCGGGTCGATCAGTTCGACCTGCCAGGCCAGCAGCGTCAGGCAGTTGCGCAAGGCCAGCAAGGCGTCTTCATGCAGGTTGAGCGGGTCCTGGGGCTGGCTCAGGAGGGCGTGGATCTGTCGCGAGAACCGGGCCATGCAGCGCACGCCCAGGCCTTGCGCGCAATTGGCCAGGGTGTGCAGCGAGACGAGGAGGCAATCAATGGCATCCTTGTCGTTGCGGATCAGTTCCAGGTGTTGGCAGCACTCCTGCATCTTCGTTTGCAGGGCCTGGGCCTCCACCAGGAATTCCGGTAGGTTGGCTTGCCACTCTTTACCGTTCAGCATGCTTTATCTCCTTGATTGCATAGGCAGGCGATAGAAGGTCGCGCGGGGCGAACGGTTTTGAAGTTAATGCCGACAGGCCGTGTGTGTCTGTAGTCTGTTTCTGATTGTTTCGAATTGCCGTTATTGCATTTCGTTCTCAAATGCAGGCTTGCGGGCGCCAAAAGGCCTTGCGGGCAGGCTCGCAGAAAATCACCGAAAGTGGCGGTCCAGAGGGCTTGAGCATGGTCGGTGAAGGTTTTCACCTGGCTGGCTGGCCGTGGTCCTGCGATCAAAGGCAAAAGCCTGACTCCATTCATGCAATGAGAATGGCGTCACATTAATGGCTATTGGATATCGCGAATATCAGGTTGGGCCTGATTGTCACTAGGGGATTCCCCTACTATGGGGAACTATAGCTGAAATCCGTGGTCGCGCTTGGCGTTGCCTGGCGACGGCGAGGGGGTGAACTGAGTAAAGCATGATGCTAATGTGACATCAATGCTTTTGGCAGGCATTTGGTCGGAGGGTCAAGGTCCGATGTTTTCCGCCGATAACCTATTCAATGTCACTTTCAGCAGCAAGCCCAGGAGTCATTAATGGCCGGCATTCTCGACACAGTAGATCAACGTACGCAACTGGTGGGTGAGAACCGGCTGGAAATTCTCATGTTTCGCCTGGCGGGGCGCCAACTGTTTGCGATCAACGTGTTCAAGGTCCAGGAAGTGCTGCAACTGCCCAAGTTGACCTTGATGCCCCAGCGCCATCCGTTCGTCTGCGGGGTGGTCAACCTGCGCGGTCAGACGTTGCCGGTGATCGACCTGTCCCAGGCGATCGGCATGCGCCCACTGGTGCCGGGGCCTGACAGCACCATTATCGTCACTGAGTACAACCGTTCGGTGCAGGCGTTCCTGGTCGGTGGCGTGGACCGCATCGTCAACATGAACTGGGAAGCCATCCTGCCGCCGCCGACCAGCGCCGGTCGCCAGCATTACCTGACCGCCATCAGCAAGGTGGACGATCAGTTGGTGGAAATCATCGACGTGGAGAAGGTCCTGGCCGAGATTGTGCCGTACAACGCCAAGGTGTCCCGCGAAAAACTCGACGATCCGATCATGGAGCAGGCCCGTGGTCGCGAGGTGTTGCTGGTCGACGACTCCAATGTGGCCCTGTCCCAGCTGCGCGATACCCTCGGGCAACTGGGGGTGAAAATGCATATCGCCAGCGACGGCTTGAAGGCCTTGAACATGCTCAAGGGCTGGGCGGATGGCGGCGCGGTCATGACCGATAAATTGCTGATGGTCTTCACCGATGCGGAAATGCCGGAAATGGACGGTTATCGCCTGACCACCGAAATTCGCAACGACCCTCGCTTGCGCGGGTTGTATGTGGTCCTGCACACCTCGTTGTCCGGCAGTTTCAACGATGCCATGGTGAAGAAGGTCGGTTGCGACAACTTCCTCTCCAAGTTCCAGCCGGACAAACTGGTGGACGTGGTGCGCCAGCGCTTGATGCTGGATATCACCTGATCCCCGCACAAGCTGGCTTGTTGGACGCTGCATCGCCGCGCTGAGGCCCGTGAGCCTTGCTTGACCTTGCGGGCGCCATCGCCGGCAAGCCGGTTCCCACAAAACCGCGTTCCAGCACAAAATACCGTCGTGCCCACCCTGCTGTAGAATCACTGTTTTGATTCTCCAGGAGCTGGGCATGTTGCGTCTGAGCGCGCTGTATCGATATCCGTTGAAGTCCGCCCGGGGCGAGGCCTTGCGCCAGAGCCCAGTGGATGAACTGGGCCTGGCCGGTGATCGGCGCTGGATGTTGGTGGACGAGGCCAGCGGGCGCTTTCTGACCCAGCGCGCGGTGGGCAAGATGAGCCAGTTGTCGGCGCTGTGGAATCTCGCCGGTGGCCTGACCCTGAGTGCTCCTGGCTATTCGGCGCTGGACGTGGCCTTGCCCGGGAAGGACGATATCCTGCGTGGTGTGACCATCTGGAGCGACACCTTGCGCGTGCCGGATGCCGGTGACGAGGCGGCGGCCTGGCTCGGCGAATTTATCGGCAAGCCGACGCGCCTGGTACATGTGCCGCTGGAGCGAGCTCGCCTCACCGAGGCTGGCTACGGCAAGGAAGAGGATCGCGTGGCGTTTGCCGATGGCTTCCCCCTGCTGCTGATCGGCCAGGCTTCCCTGGATGACTTGTCGCAGAAGGTCGGGCGTGAGCTGGAAATGCTGCGCTTTCGACCAAACCTGGTGATCGAGGGCGGCGATGCCTTTGCCGAAGACAGCTGGAAGCGTATTCGTATCGGCGATGTCGAGTTTCGGGTAGTGAAACCCTGTTCCCGCTGCGTCCTGACCACCCTCGATCCGCAGACCGGTGAGCGCAGTGCCGACCGTGAGCCGTTGACGACCCTCAAGACCTACCGCGAGCAGGATGGCGATGTGATGTTCGGGCAGAACCTGGTCAATGATGGCCTGGGGCTGCTGGAGGTCGGGATGGCGGTAACGGTGCTCGAATAGCGGGGCTTCACAGTCTTGACCTTATCACTCGGTCACTGTGGGAGCCGGCTTGTCGGCGATGAGGCCCTGGAGTCTTGCATTGATCTCGCGGACGCCATCGCCGGCAAGCCGGCCCCACACAAAGCCAATCATTGGTCGTCGAAATAGCGCTCGTGCCAATCCACCAGTGGTTGCGGCACATTGAGCTTCTGGCCGTAGATCACCGAGTACGACAATACGTTCTGCACATACTGGCGGGTTTCGTCGAACGGAATACTTTCCACCCAGACGTCGAAGCCCAGGTGGTTGGCGCCCTTGAGCCACTGCCTGACACGGCTGGGGCCGGCGTTGTAGGCGGCCGTCGCGAGCACGCGGTTGCCATTGAACTGCCCATGCACCTGGCTCAGGTAGGCCGCGCCCAGCTCTATGTTCTTGTCCGGGTCCAGGACTTGCTGCGGCGAGGCCAACGGAATGCTGAACTTGCGTGCGGTTTCCTTGGCCGTCCCCGGCATCAGTTGCATCAGGCCGCTGGCGCCTACGCCTGAGCGGGCATCATCCATGAACGCGCTTTCCTGGCGGGTGATGGCGAATACCCAGCTCGAATGCAGCCCGCGTACCTTGGCTTCGCGCACCAGGGTGTCGCGGTGGGCCATGGGGAAGCGGATATCCAGGTCGTCCCAGTATTGCGCCTGGCTGATGGTGCGAATGGCTGGGAAATACCATTGCAGGTCATAGGCCAGCCGCGCCTGGGCGACCATTTCATCACGGCTGAACAGGCGGCTGGCGTGGTACCACTCGCGGCGCCCGTCGACGATCTGGCCACGCTCATGTAACTCCAACGCACGGCGTATGCCGGGGGTGTTACGGACCTTGTTCATTATTTGCGGGCTGAGCACCAGCGGGCGGTTGGCCAGTTGGTAGGGTGACTGGGAGCGGTCGGCTGCCAGGAAACCGTAGAAGTCACGCTCGCGGGCGACGTTCTTCAGCAGGACCATGGCTTGCGGGTTCTGCGGCTCTGCCAGCTCCAGGCTGCGGGCCTGCCAGTAGCGCCAGCGATTGGTGGTCGCCAGATCCTGTGGCAGCCGGCGTGTCAGTTGGTAGGCATCCTCCCAGCGGGCCAGGCGCAGCAACAGGCGCAGGCGCCATTCGGTCACGGTGTTGTCCCGCAGTTCCGGATCGTACTGGGTCATGATGTCCAGTGCGCGGCCGTCGTAGCGGCGGGCCAGGGTCAGGCCGATTTCGCGGGCGATCGCAACCTTTTCGTCACGGGAGAAGTGCATGCTCGCGGCATAGCTGTCAAGCAGCGGCATGGCCCTGTCCGGGTCCTGGCGGGCCAGGCGGCGCAGGCCGAGGCCGACCACGTCGGACATGGCCTCGTCCGCCGGAAGGAAGCGGGAGGGCTGGCTCAGCAGGTCAGGTTTCTGGGCAACCTCGATCAGCAGTCGGCCGGGTACGGCGAGGGTGGTCAAGCCGCTGACCAGGCTGCTGGCCAGGCCATAGTTGCGTGCATCGGCCGCCAGTTTCAGGCGCTGCCAGCGTTTCTGTTCGGTCAGTTGGCCGTCGGCGGCCCAGCTGCCGAACAGGGCGTCGCAGGCACTCGGTTGGGTCTTGCCGGTCAGCCAGAGTTTTTCCGCCGTGGCATAACCCTCGGCACGCAGGTTGTGGCTGAGCTGGTACTGGCCGTTGAGGCAGTCCAGTTCGGTGAAGTTCAGCTTGGGGTCGTAGTACTTGACGAAGGGCTGCCAGTCGCCGCGCTCGGCCAGCCAGCGCAACCAGCGCAACTTCATCCAGTTGGCCTGGGGCAGGTCGCCATGTTCGGCGAGGAATTGCTCGATCTCGGCGTTGCTCGCGGTTTTCAGACGCGCGGTCAACTCGTCGTAGGCCAGGTAGGGCTCCAGCGGATAGTCCCGCAGGGCGTCCTGATAACGGAAATAGGGCCCCGAGTCACCTTTGGCAAGCGCACGCTTGGCTTCATCGTAAAACTGGCGTTGCTGGGAGAGCTCTACCGCCTGGGCAGCATGGACAGCGCAGGTAGAAAGAAGCAGGCACGATAAAAAATTGAACAGACGGCTGCGCATGGGAGTTCCGAAAAAATAAAACCTGACAAACCGTGGAAAATTCCGCGGCTGATTACTACTAGCTTAGCTGTTTGCCCACTCTGGGAGAACGTTTTAGCGGCCGCTGTACGCAACTTGATACTAATTGTCATCTTGAACCGAGGTGTCGATAAAAATGCCGGCCGCCTCCTGGCCCAAGTCAGGTAGAATGCGCGCCCGGTTTTTGGAGAAGCTCATGACCCTGCTCAAATTCAGCGATGTGTCCCTTGCCTTCGGCGCCATGCCGTTGTTGGACAAGGTGTCGTGGCAGATCGCCCGTGGTGAGCGGGTGTGCATCATCGGCCGCAACGGCACAGGCAAGTCCAGCATGTTGAAGCTGGTCAAGGGCATACAGAAGCCCGATGACGGCTCCGTCTGGCGTGCCCCCGGACTCAAGATCGGCGAGTTGCCGCAAGAGTTGCCGCTGGCCGACGACCGCACCGTGTTCGATGTGGTTGCCGAAGGCCTGGACGGTGTCGGCGCGTTGCTCGCCGAGTACCATCACCTGAGCCAGAACATCGTCACCGATGCCGACCTGGACAAGCTCATGCACGTCCAGCACGACCTCGAAGCCCGCGATGGCTGGCGTTTGCAGACCCTGGTCGACAGCACCCTGAGCCGCCTGCAACTGCCGGCCGACAAGACCCTCGCCGAGTTGTCCGGCGGTTGGCGTCGGCGGGTCCTGCTGGCCCAGGCACTGGTTTCCGAACCGGACCTGCTGCTGCTCGACGAACCGACCAACCACCTGGACATCGGTGCAATCGCCTGGCTGGAAGAAGCCTTGAAGGATTTCCAGGGCGCGGTGTTGTTCATCACCCACGACCGTTCCTTCCTGCAGAACCTGGCAACGCGCATCCTGGAACTGGATCGCGGCGGCCTGATCGACTGGAATGGCGACTACGCCAGCTTCCTGGTGCACAAGGAAGCCACGCTGGCCGCCGAGGAAACCGCCAACGCGCTGTTCGACAAGCGCCTGGCCCAGGAAGAAGTCTGGATCCGCCAGGGCATCAAGGCCCGCCGTACCCGTAACGAAGGCCGTGTACGGGCGTTGAAAGCCCTGCGCGTGGAGCGTAGCGAGCGTCGCGAGCGTACCGGTAAGGCGAATATCCTGCTCGACACCGCCGACAAGTCCGGCAAGCAGGTGATGGTGCTGGAAAACGTCAGCTTCGCGCACCCGGGTGGCCCGTTCCTGATCAAGGACTTCTCCATGGTCCTGCAGCGTGGCGATCGGATCGGCTTGCTTGGGGCCAACGGTACCGGCAAGACCACCTTGCTCAAGCTGATGCTCAATGGTTTGCAGCCGACCAGCGGCACGGTGGAAGAGGGCACGCGGATCGATGTGGCCTACTTCGACCAGTTGCGCCATCAGTTGGACCTGGAAAAGACCGTGATCGACAACGTCGCCGAAGGTCGCGACTTTATCGACATCGATGGCCAGAGCCGTCACGTGCTGAGCTACCTGGGCGACTTCCTGTTCAGCCCGCAGCGCGCCCGTACGCCGGTCAAGGCCTTGTCCGGTGGTGAGCGCGCGCGCCTGCTGCTGGCCAAGCTGTTCAGCAAGCCGTCCAACCTGCTGGTGCTCGACGAACCGACCAACGACCTCGATGTGGAAACCCTCGAGTTGCTGGAAGAAGTGTTGCTGACGTTCAGCGGTACCGTACTGATGGTCAGCCACGACCGGGCCTTCCTCGACAACGTGGTCACCAGCACCCTGGTCTTTGAAGGCGAGGGCAAGGTGCGCGAGTACGTCGGTGGTTACCAGGACTGGCTGCGCCAGGGCGGTTCGCCGCGTTTGCTCGGTGTGACCGAGAACAAATCCGGCAAGGCCGAGCTCAACTCCGCGGTAGTGGCGGCGCCGGCACCGGCGGCAGCTGTCGAGCAGCCTGTGGCGAAGAAAAAGCTCAGCTACAAGTTGCAGCGCGAGTTGGAAGCGTTGCCGGGCGAGATCGAGGCCAAGGAACAGCAGATTGCCGCTGTCGAGGCGGAAATGGCCGAGGCGGGGTTCTATCAGCGCCCTGCGGCAGAGACAGCCGCAGTCATCGCCGGGCTGGAAAAACTCCAGGCCGAGCTGGATGTGATGGTGGAGCGTTGGGCCGAGCTGGACGCCTGAGCGATCGCTGAGTAACGAAAAGCCCGGCCCCAACTTGTGTGGGTGCCGGGCTTTTCATTGGTGTCGGCGATATTTTATGGCGTGCACGAATACCTGTAGGAGCTGGCTTGCCAGCGATGACGATGTTGGATTCACCGCCGCTATCGCTGGCAAGCCAGCTCCTACAGGTGCGTGTTCCAGGATCAGTTCGGGCGTTTGACCAGGTGCACCGCCAGTACATCGCAGGGCGCGCCGTGGAGGACGTCATTGGCGGTGGAGCCCAGCAGCAGCGCCAGGCCGTGGCGACCATGGCTGCCGACCACGATCAGGTCGCAATGCTGCTCCTTGGCCAGGTGGTGGATTTCCTGGCGCGGCTGGCCGTAGGTCAGGTGGCAGTTGTCTTTCGAGAGTTCCGGGTACTTGACGATCAGGCGATCAAGGCGCTCCTTGGCCTGGTCGAATTGCTGTTGTTGCAACTGCGAAAGGTCCATGGGCACGTCGCCACCGAAGGCCATGGCCATGGGTTCGACGATATGCACCAGTGATAGCCTGGCTTCGCTGCTGACCGACAGTTCGCGTGCGCGTTTGATGACCGGGTCGCATTCTTCTGTCAGGTCGACAGCTACCAGAATGTGTTCGTAGCTCATGAAAGGCACTCCTGAGGATCGCGATAGCGTTAAGTATGGCTGGTTTCAAGCGGATTGGCTCATTGGCGGGCCAATCGCTCATCAAGAATCGAGAGAGTTAGAGATATGACGGTATGGATAGTGGTGTCAATCCTGGCGCTGGTCTTGAGCCCTTTGGCCTGGTTGCGTCCTTCGCGCCGCCAGAGCGGGATGATGGCTGTGCGCATGGAGGCGCGGCGCATTGGCCTGGGCATGCAGCTGGCGCCCCAGGAGTGGCCGCACTGGCTGCCTCATGAGCCACCAAGCCCCTGTGCGCAATACCACCGGCCACGTCTGCGTGCCGACAGCCCTTGTTGGTGCTACTGGCAAACCGCCCCCGGAGTCTGGGCCAACCAATGGCGGGAAACCTTGACCGACGACAAGCTGCTGATGCATCTGCGGACATTGCCGGACAACGCCTACAAGATCGAGGCGGACAAGCAGATGATCGCCGTGTATTGGGGCGAGCGCGGCGATGCCCAGGCCTTGCCGGCCATCGCGGCAGTGCTCAAGGCCCTGGCCTGACGCAGGATCGGCCGCCCGCCGCTACACTATTGATTCGCTGAATGGGTAACTATGAACCTTGGCGCCCAGGCGCTTTAACGCCCGGAATATGACCGGGAAGTCGCTTTTTCAGTAACGTTTTCGGCAATTGACAATTGCTGCGAATTCCGTGAAGGTGTCCACACCCAAATCAAACGGGCGTATGAATTGAGCGTTTGTCTGATCAGACGGCTCCAAACAGAATCCCGACTATCGCGTTGGCGGGTGTGCCTGGCGGCTTGGCGTAGCATCGACGGTAACGTCAGTGTCGTACCATCCGCTCGCGTCCGACGTGTACTGTTCAGCTTCCATATCGTGGAGATCAGTTGATGATTTACGAAGGTAAAGCCATCACGGTTAAGGCTCTTGAAAGTGGCATCGTCGAACTGAAGTTCGACCTCAAGGGTGAGTCCGTCAACAAGTTCAACCGTCTAACCCTGAGCGAATTGCGCCAGGCCGTGGACACCCTCAAGGCTGATGCGTCCGTCAAGGGCGTTATCGTCAGCAGCGGCAAGGACGTCTTTATCGTTGGCGCCGACATCACCGAATTTGTCGACAACTTCAAGTTGCCGGATGCCGAGTTGGTGGCCGCCAACCTCGAAGCCAACAAGATTTTCAGCGATTTCGAAGACCTGGCCGTGCCGACTGTCGCCGCGATCAATGGCATCGCCCTGGGCGGCGGTCTGGAAATGTGCCTGGCCGCGGATTTCCGCGTCATGTCCAGCAGCGCCAAGATCGGTCTGCCGGAAGTCAAGTTGGGTATCTACCCGGGCTTCGGCGGCACCGTCCGTCTGCCGCGCCTGATCGGTGCGGACAATGCCATCGAGTGGATTGCCGCGGGTAAAGAGAACCGCGCCGAAGACGCCCTGAAAGTCGGCGCCGTCGATGCCGTGGTCGCTCCGGAAAAACTCCAGGAAGCGGCTCTGGAACTGCTCAAGCGCGCTATCTCCGGCGAGCTCGATCACAAGGCCAAGCGCCAGCCGAAGCTGGACAAGCTCAAGCTCAACGCCATCGAGCAGATGATGGCCTTCGAAACCGCCAAGGGTTTTGTTGCCGGTCAAGCCGGTCCGAACTACCCGGCTCCGGTCGAAGCCATCAAGACCATCCAGAAAGCCGCCAACTTCGGTCGCGACAAGGCCCTGGAAATCGAAGCCGCCGGCTTCGTCAAACTGGCCAAGACCTCGGCTGCACAAAGCCTGATCGGCTTGTTCCTGAATGACCAGGAACTGAAGAAAAAGGCCAAGGCCTACGACGAAATCGCCAAGGACGTGAAACAGGCCGCCGTATTGGGCGCCGGTATCATGGGGGGTGGTATCGCTTATCAGTCGGCCTCCAAAGGTACGCCGATCCTGATGAAGGACATCAACGAACACGGCATCGAGCAGGGTCTGGCGGAAGCCGCGAAGTTGCTGGTCGGGCGCGTTGATAAAGGCCGCATGACCGCGGCGAAGATGGCGGAAGTGCTCAACGGCATTCGTCCGACCCTGTCCTACGGTGACTTCGGTCATGTCGACCTGGTGGTCGAGGCGGTCGTCGAGAACCCTAAGGTCAAGCAGGCGGTACTGGCGGAAGTGGAAGCCCAGGTCAAGGAAGATGCCATCCTGGCCTCCAACACCTCGACCATTTCCATCAGCCTGCTGGCCAAGGCCCTCAAGCGTCCGGAAAACTTCGTCGGCATGCACTTCTTCAACCCGGTGCACATGATGCCGCTGGTGGAAGTGATCCGTGGCGAGAAGTCCAGCGAACAAGCGGTCGCCACCACCGTGGCCTACGCCAAGAAAATGGGCAAGAACCCGATCGTGGTCAACGACTGCCCGGGCTTCCTGGTCAACCGTATCCTGTTCCCGTACTTCGGCGGCTTCGCCAAGCTGGTCAGCGCTGGTGTCGACTTCGTCCGTATCGACAAGATCATGGAGAAGTTCGGCTGGCCGATGGGCCCGGCCTACCTGATGGACGTGGTCGGCATCGACACTGGCCACCATGGCCGTGACGTGATGGCCGAAGGTTTCCCGGATCGCATGAAGGACGACCGTCGTTCGGCGGTGGATGCCCTCTACGAAGCCAAGCGCCTGGGCCAGAAGAATGGCAAGGGCTTCTACGCCTACGAGACCGACAAGCGCGGCAAGCAGAAGAAAGTCGCCGATTCGTCGGTGCTGGAAGTGCTCAAGCCGATCATCTACGAGCAGCGTGAAGTGACCGACGAGGACATCATCAACTGGCTGATGGTCCCGCTGTGCCTGGAAACCGTGCGCTGCCTGGAAGACGGGATTGTCGAAACCGCCGCCGAAGCCGACATGGGTCTGGTCTACGGTATTGGCTTCCCTCCCTTCCGTGGCGGTGCGTTGCGCTACATCGATTCCATCGGTGTCGCCGAATTCGTTGCCCTGGCCGATCAGTACGCCGACCTGGGCGCGCTGTACCACCCGACCGCGAAGCTGCGTGAAATGGCCAAGACTGGCCAGCGGTTCTTCGGTTAAGCGCCCACACTAGAGCGAGAGTGAACGATATGAGCTTGAATCCTAGAGACGTCGTGATTGTCGACTTCGGTCGTACTCCGATGGGCCGCTCCAAGGGCGGCATGCACCGCAATACCCGCGCCGAGGACATGTCGGCGCACCTGATCAGCAAACTGCTTGAGCGCAACGTCAAGGTCGACCCGAACGAAGTCGAGGACGTGATCTGGGGCTGCGTGAACCAGACCCTGGAGCAGGGCTGGAACATCGCCCGCATGGCCTCGCTGATGACCCAGATCCCGCACACCGCCGCCGGCCAGACCGTCAGCCGCCTGTGTGGCTCGTCGATGAGCGCGCTGCACACCGCCGCGCAGGCGATCATGACCGGCAACGGTGACGTCTTCGTCGTCGGCGGTGTCGAACATATGGGCCACGTCGGCATGATGCACGGTGTCGATCCGAACCCGCACATGTCGCTGTACGCGGCGAAAGCCTCGGGCATGATGGGCCTGACCGCGGAAATGCTCGGCAAGATGCACGGCATCACCCGCGAGCAGCAGGACGCCTTTGGCGTGCGTTCCCACCAGTTGGCTTACAAGGCCACCGTGGAAGGCAAGTTCAAGGACGAGATCATCCCGATGCAGGGATATGACGAGAACGGCTTCCTCAAGGTCTTCGACTACGACGAAACCATTCGTCCGGAAACCACGCTGGAAAGCCTGGCGGCCTTGAAGCCGGCGTTCAACCCCAAGGGTGGTACCGTGACGGCGGGGACTTCCTCGCAGATCACCGACGGCGCTTCGTGCATGATCGTGATGTCGGCCCAACGTGCCCAGGACCTGGGGATCCAGCCATTGGCGGTGATCCGTTCCATGGCCGTGGCGGGTGTCGACCCGGCGATCATGGGCTACGGTCCGGTACCGGCGACCCAGAAAGCCCTCAAGCGTGCGGGCCTGGCGATCTCCGACATCGACTTCTTCGAGCTCAACGAAGCCTTCGCCGCACAGGCCCTGCCGGTGCTCAAGGATCTGAAAGTGCTCGACAAGATGAACGAGAAGGTTAACCTGCACGGCGGCGCGATTGCCTTGGGCCACCCTTTCGGTTGTTCCGGTGCGCGGATTTCCGGCACTTTGCTCAATGTGATGAAGCAGAATGGCGGTACCCTCGGGGTGGCCACCATGTGCATTGGCCTCGGCCAGGGCATCAGCACCGTCTTCGAACGCGTCTAAGCGTCTCGTCGAGGGAAGCCGGGGCCTTGTGCCCCGGCTTTTGTTTTTCCGATTTTTTTATTTTTATTTGTAAGGAGCCGATACATGAAATTGGAACCTGGGCTCTATCAGCATTACAAGGGGCCGCAGTACCGTGTTTTCAACGTTGCGCGGCATTCCGAGACCAACGAGGAATTGGTGTTCTACCAAGCCCTGTATGGCGATTACGGCTTTTGGGTACGTCCTTTGAGCATGTTCCTGGAGTCGGTCGAGGTTGACGGCGAACAGGTCCCGCGCTTTGCTTTGGTGCAGGCTGAACCGAGCCTTTTTTCAAGGCCTTGAGGGGAGGGCGCGCAGAACCCTGCGCTTGACCTCACCTTGTAGCCACTATATATAGCGGTGCCGCGTCAGGCGCAGTCCGCCTCTCACTTCTAGCATTCAGGAATTTTCTGATCCATGGGCAAATCGCTGGTCATTGTGGAATCCCCGGCTAAGGCCAAGACCATCAACAAGTACTTGGGTACCCAGTACGTGGTGAAGTCGAGTATCGGCCATATCCGAGACCTGCCCACCAGCGGTTCGGCGAGTGCCAACAAAGAGCCTGCTGCCAAGCGCGGCAAGGCGGCGGTTGGCGAAGCCCCCGTGCTGACGGCGAAGGAAAAGGCGCGCAAGCAGCTGGTCTCGCGCATGGGTGTCGACCCGGACCACGGCTGGAAAGCCCGCTACGAGATCCTTCCCGGCAAGGAGAAGGTGATCGAGGAGCTGCGCCGCCTGGCCAAGGATGCCGACACCATCTATCTCGCAACCGACTTGGACCGCGAGGGGGAAGCCATTGCCTGGCACCTGCGCGAAGCCATCGGTGGCGATGACAGCCGCTACAAGCGCGTGGTGTTCAACGAGATCACCAAAAAAGCCATCCAGGAAGCCTTCTCGGCACCTGGCGAGCTGGACATCGACCGCGTCAATGCCCAGCAGGCCCGCCGTTTCCTCGACCGTGTGGTGGGTTACATGGTCTCGCCGTTGCTCTGGTCGAAGATCGCCCGTGGCCTGTCCGCCGGTCGCGTACAGTCGGTGGCGGTGAAGCTGGTGGTCGAGCGTGAGCGCGAGATCCGTGCCTTCAACCCTGAAGAGTACTGGGAAGTCCACGCCGATCTCGGCACCGCCAAGGGCGCCAAGGTGCGCTTCGAAGTGGCCCGCGAGAAAGGCGAGGCGTTCAAGCCGCTCAATGAGGCCCAGGCCATGGCGGCCCTGGAGAAGCTCAAGGCGTCGGCCTACACCATCGCCAAGCGCGAGGACAAACCGACCAGCAGCAAGCCGTCGGCCCCGTTCATTACCTCCACCCTGCAGCAGGCCGCGAGCAACCGCCTGGGCTTCGGGGTGAAGAAAACCATGATGATGGCTCAACGCTTGTACGAAGCGGGCTACATCACCTATATGCGTACCGACTCCACCAACCTCTCGGCCGATGCCGTGGCGATGGCGCGGACCTATATCGAAGGCGAGTTCGGCGCGAAATACCTGCCGGAAAACGCTAACGTCTACAGCAGCAAGGCCGGCGCGCAGGAAGCTCACGAAGCCATCCGTCCTTCGGATGTGAATACCGACCCGAGCAAGCTGTCGGGCATGGAACGTGATGCCGAGCGTCTCTACGAGCTGATCTGGCGCCAATTCGTGGCCTGCCAGATGCTGCCGGCGCAATACCTGTCGACCACCGTCAGCGTCGCCGCCGGTGACTTCGAGCTGCGTGCCAAAGGCCGTATCCTCAAGTTCGACGGCTACACCCGGGTTCTGCCGCAAATGAGCAAGCCGGGCGACGACGACGTCCTGCCGGACATGGCCCAGGGCGAGGTGATGAAGCTGATCCAGCTCGACCCGACCCAGCACTTCACCAAGCCGCCGGCACGTTACTCCGAAGCCAGTCTGGTCAAGGAAATGGAAAAACGCGGTATCGGTCGTCCTTCGACCTATGCGGCGATCATTTCCACCATCCAGGACCGTGGTTATGTGGCGCTGCACAACCGCCGCTTCTACTCCGAGAAAATGGGCGACATCGTCACCGAGCGCCTGTCGGAAAGCTTCTCCGACCTGATGGACTACGGTTTTACCGCCAGCATGGAGGAGCATCTCGACGACGTGGCCCAGGGTGAGCGCGACTGGAAAAACGTGCTCGACGAGTTCTACGGCGACTTCAAGACAAAGCTCGAAGTGGCGGAAAGCCCTGACAGTGGCATGCGCGCCAACCAGCCGGTGATGACCAATATTCCGTGCCTGACCTGCGGCCGGCCGATGCAGATTCGTACCGCCTCCACTGGCGTGTTCCTCGGCTGCTCGGGCTACAGTCTGCCGCCCAAGGAACGTTGCAAGGCCACCGTCAACCTAGTGCCGGGCGATGAAATCGCCGCCGACGACGAGGGTGAATCGGAGTCCCTGGTACTGCGCGGCAAGCATCGCTGCCCGATCTGCAGCACGGCGATGGACGCCTACCTGCTGGACGAGAAGCGCAAGCTGCATATCTGTGGTAACAATCCGGATTGCGACGGCTACGAGATCGAAGAAGGCAGCTACCGCATCAAGGGCTATGAAGGTCCGAGCCTGGAATGTGACAAGTGCGGCAGCGAGATGCAGCTCAAGACCGGTCGTTTCGGCAAGTTTTTCGGTTGCACCAATGCGACCTGCAAGAACACCCGCAAGCTGCTCAAGAGCGGTGACGCGGCGCCGCCGAAGATGGATCCGGTGAAGATGCCGGAGCTCAAGTGCGAGAAGGTCAACGACACCTATATCCTGCGTGACGGCGCTTCCGGCCTGTTCCTGGCCGCCAGCCAGTTCCCGAAGAACCGTGAAACCCGTGCGCCGCTGGTGATCGAGATCCTGCCCCACAAGGACGAGATCGATCCCAAGTACCACTTCCTGTGTGACGCTCCGCAGAAGGACCCGGACGGACGTCCGGCGGTCATCCGCTACAGCCGCAAGACCAAGGAGCAGTACGTGCAGACCGAAGTGGACGGCAAGCCGACTGGCTGGAAGGCGTTCCACAGCGGCAGCAAGTGGACGGTCGAAGACAAGCGCTCGTAAGCCAGGCGCCTGATGCACTGATCGGCTGTGAACACCAGGAGTGTGGGAGCGGTGCTTGTGTGGGAGCGGGGGGGGGGGGGGGGGGGGGGGGGGGGGGGGGGGGGGGGGGGGGGGGGGGGGGGGGG
>NZ_JBWKTH010000032.1:0-76890 GCF_059420225.1 Pseudomonas sp. GW821-FHT04D07 | reverse complement strand
ACCTGGACCGGCACTGCGGGAGAGGGTTCGCACACCACCCCGGCACAGGCGCTGCCCACCAGCCGCGAGATCCCTATCCCGGTCGAGGTGCTCGCCTACAACCTGGGCAAGCCGGTGACGGTGACCTACAGCGTGATTCGCAACGGCGAAGCCTCTGAACCCTCAGCCGCGCTCAACCTGGCGGTGCAGACCCTCGCTCCCGGCGATCTGCAGGGCGCCAAGCCGAAAATTCTGCAAGCCGAAAACAACGGTGATGGCCTCGAACTCGACCTGAATGCCATTAGCGCCGACGCCACCTGCTGGGTTGGCACCTGGCCTCTGATTGCACCAGACCAGGACGTGTGGCTGCGCCTCAAAGGTACGAAGGCCGATGGGACTCTTCCCTATGACCTGAATATCTGGGCGCCGCCGCCATGGGGGCCGAGGGTTAATCCGACCTGGATTGCCCAGGGTTTCTATGAGGTTGAGGCCGTCTACAGTTATCTGAAAGAGCTGAAGGACGGCAGCACCCTGACGATGGAGTTCAAGGTGGACTTCAGCAAGACCACCAACGAGGCCAATGCGTTTATCTTCCCGCTGCGCACTTATACGGTGATCACTTCTTTCGAACACTACACCTCGTTCACAAATGGAGACTTGAACGGCTGGTCGATTGACTCAGAGAGTGTAATCAGGAATGAGGATGGTAATGACTACTGTGAGATGAACCTCATAACCCTGGCGAACCCACCTCTGCCTCTTGGGAAACGCTATGAAGTCAGTGTGCGAGCGCGCAGCGTCCACCCTGGACTAAAGTTAGTACTGGCGCTTTTGCCTAGTCTTCAACCCGAACAGGCCCATCTGCTCACCCCCCAATGGCAAACATATTTTTATACGATCGAAGAGCTTTCACAAAGTTTGAGTTTTTTAATATTCGTTGTGTCAGACGGCATAAGCAAAGTTGATGTTGACGACATTCATATTCGTCAGTTTAGATAGAACTCGGTGAGCAGACTCAAGGGGTAACGATTTTATATCGAAAGGGTGACCGAAAAGCTGACTTATTTAGTTGAGCAACTGGCGCTCTCAAGGCCCTCTTCGCTGGCAAGCCAGGCTCCTACAGGACGGTGTCCAACGCAAATCAGCAGTACGACACAGGTCTGTAGAAGTTTGGCTTGCGACACGTTTTCAGCAATCAGACCCGCAGCCGCCAACCCAGTACATCCATCAGATCACAGCCATCACGCATCACCATCGCGGGGACTTGGATAATGTGTTGAAAGTCGATGTCATTGGCATTGTGCAGTTCGATACGGGACAGGGCTTCGAGCATTTGCGTCGCCGCGAGGAAGCGGGCAGCGGCGTTGGCGTGGAGAACATCGGCGGGGCTTTCGGCGTCGATCAACAGGCTGGGGATCAGGCAGTCGATGGCTGTGAGGGGTATGTATTTAGACATGGGTAAGGCCTCGTTTGTTAAATGAGAGCCATCACTCAATCGTCGCCAAACGAAAGAAGGGTGGCAGCTGTACGCAGGTTGGCGAACCGGGATAAAACGAGCAAAATCCGGCAGACCCGAAGGTCTCCCGCGCACAGCCGCCATAACGCAGCTTTGCGGGTACAAGTATCCCTGCAATAAGCTCACTCAGGAAGCCTCAGCACATTTTATCGACGAGTCGCCAAACCCGTATCACCAATGAAGGCGATCAAAGGACTATAAACCGCTGACTTCCGAGGAATCAATGCGGGGAATTGTTACCAATCATTCTCCCGGCTCGAAGCAAGCGCAAACCTTATTCAGGACGGGACACATGACGAAAAAGCCCAGTGCAATGCACCGGGCTTTGGGTGTCGAGATCATGGACGTGGGAGCGGATTATGTTGGGTTCAGCGGTAAACTTCTCGGCGATTGCCAAGCTGTACAACCAATATCCGTAATGCACCGTCCTGGATTTCACAGATGACTCGAAAGTCGCCTACGCGATACCGCCACAAGCCACCCAATGGGCCTGTCAACGCCTTGCCAGTGGTTCTCGGATCATCCCTGCTGGATACCCGCTCATCCATAAAATCCAGAATGCGCCTCGCTGACTGTTTGTCGAGCTTGCGCAATTGCGTTTTGGCCGTGTCGGTGTAATCAATCGTCCATACCAAGGTCTTTCCTTACGTCCGCAGCAGAGTGAACGACTTCTTTATTTTTTCGGACACGCTCCAAGACTTCAGCCGCGAGGTAGTAATCCTCAAGGTCAGTCAGGCCATGATCAATGATTTCACGCAGATAATACGCTTTGGTACGCCCGGTACTGGTCGCCAAAAAATCCAGGCGCTGCTCGATTTCGGGTGCCAGGCGAATGGAAGTGGCCATGTCTGAGGCTCCTATGTAATACATGTATTCACCTTATCACAACTCTACGCGGCAGCACTCAAGCAGGTGCGAGTCGAATGAGCAGAAGGTATGCCAACCCGACCAGCGGCCCACTGCTGTCCCTTCGAAAAAAAGCCCGGCGCACTGCACCGGGCGTTTATAAAATCGTCAGAGTTGTCCGTCTGACTTACCAGCTATACCGCAACCCCACATTCGCGCCGAACGGCTGCTCGATGGACTTGCCATTGGCATAGTCGAAGTCGGCATGCACCTGCAGGTCCTTGGACAATTTCACCGCCACACCGGCGCCGAACTCGGCACGCGAGCCGGACAGGTCGTTGTTGAACACGGTGTTATTGACCTTGACCTGATTGTTCTTGGCGAACTCATGGGCCACCGCCGCGCGCAGGTAGGGCTGTACCACGGTGCCGCTGTCCAGGGTCAGGTTACGACCGACCGTGCTCCCCACCTTGCCGAGGAACGAACGGGTCTGGTCACCCTCGGCCTGCAGGCCGTTGTTCAGGTTGTAGTTCTTGCCCTGGATCGTCACCGCCGACAGTTGCCCGAACGGTTCGACGAAGTAATCGTTATCCAGCTTGATATGGCGACCAAACTCGGCGGAACCGCCGATACCGGTATTGCCGTAGTTACCCTTGGACTGCGTGCCGTCACTCATGGTGACTTTCGCTTCGTTCTCGAAACGGTTGAGTTTGACCACGCCGTCGAAGTAGTAGCCAGTGTCCGGATCCAGCCAGGTGGTGTAACCACCCACGTAGTAGCTCTTCACATTACCGGTGGTGCCGCCCTTGAGGTCGAGATCCGAATTGCTATGCCCGGCCATGGCACCGATCAACCAATGACCGTCGCCCATCGACAGCGGCGCATCGGCGCCCAGGGTGAAGCCCTGCTGGTTTTGCGAATAGCCCACGCCGGAGCTGTCGGCCACGTTGTACTTGTTGCCATAAGCCCGCGCCCAGGAGCCGGACTGGCCATCGTTGAAGCGCAGCTCACCCATGCGGGTACGCAGGGACGTCAACTCGCCGTACCACACGGTCGGGGCGGTGTTGAACAGGGCCAGTACCGAGCGGGTGCTGGGGCTGACGGTTTTCTTGTCCGGATCGAGGAACCAGTCGGTGCCGCCGCTGCCGTTGCTGCTCGAACTCAGGCCATAGGAGTAGGTGCCGACATCCACGTGCCCACCCAACAGGGCGAAGGCCGCCGTCCCGGAAGCGGTGTGCACCAGGGTCAGCGCCTCGGGCGACAGCGGATCGACACCGGAACCGGCCACCAGCAGATTGAAGTTACCGCTGGAGGCACCGGTCACATTGAGCACATCATGCCGGTTGGTAGCAAAGTCCACATTCATGGCGAAGGTGCCATTACCGGACAGGCTACCCACGTTCAACTGGTAGAAGTTACTGCCCTGGCCCATGGTGACCTGGCCGTTGTCCATTGCCAGCGAGCCGACGGTATTGCTGGCCGTCATATTCCAGTTTGAATGGCTGTTGATGGTGACACCACTGACATTGTTCAGGCTGCCGGTGAACACCGAGCCATTGGCCAACGCCAGATTGCCGGTACTGCCGCTTTCGACGTTGAAATCGCCGGTCATATGACCGCCGTTGAAATTCAGGTTAGCGGTGCTATTGCCAGTGACGTCGACATTGCCGGTCAGGGCGCTGTTGGCGACGTTGACGTTGGCGGTGGAAGCGCCCTGGACTTCGAGGATGTTGCCGTTGCCGCCCGTGAGCGTCGAACCGTTCAAGACGTCGATACTGACATCGACACCATTGTTGACGTTGACTGCCGCGCCGGTCTGACCGTGCACGCTGGTGTTGTTGAGTACCAGGCTGCCGCTACCGACTCCCTGGGCATCCTGGACCATCCGAATCCCCTGAAGCGCACCGGTGATGGTACTGCCAGTAGCGGTCACGGCGCCGTCGCGGATGCTCAGTCCGGTGCTGCCAGCCCCGGTACCGCTGACAATGCTATTGGTCAGCTCAAGGGTGCTGGCGCCCGTGACCTGGGCGCCCGCAGTGACACCGGTGATCTGACTGTTGGAGACCCCTACTTGCGAACCGGTGGTCGTGCCGATCTCCCGGTTGACGGACAGGCCGAGAAAATCACCAGAAATGACGGCACCGGTGATGGTGCCGGTACTGTTGGTGACCGTCACGCCATCACCACTGACGGAACCACCATTAATAGTGAGCGTGGACCCGGATTGAACGGAAATAGTCCCGGTAGTCGCATTGGTTGCATTCAGGGTGCTGCCGTTGAGCACCAGATAAACATCCGTTGGGGTAGCAGAGCCGATATCCAACGTATCACCGTTGTCAACAATAGTAGCGGCCAATACCAACGAGGGGCTCGCCAGTAACGCACAAGCAAAGGACAGATGGCGAAACAAGGGGGTGAGTGCAACATTTGGAAGCATGGCTGATTCGTTCATATGCCGTTCTTCTCCTTTCATTGAGAGTATTTGCCGCTGGACGCAGTCACTTAAAGCAGCGAACGATACGGAGATAACCTGCACACATATGTAGGGATTTTCCCATTTGAAAGAAGGATTACTCCCTCAAGGCATCAACAAAACCAACCAATCAGACATCCAGAAAGGGGAAAGCTCACCTTCCTCCTTCCTGGCACTTCGTTTCTACAATCTCGCGAGAGCGAGTTATGGGCCAATGATCACACACGTCGGGCTGCCTTCCCCCGCCACCGCCATGTAAACCCTGACAAGATGACGAACCGCCGGAACAGTGAATCCATCGATCACTGCGCTATAGGTAATGGAACCCCATCCATCTCGCGTCAGCCGGAGAGGCTCATAGTCCAAGTACGCAATAAATCCGTTAGTGGCCTCTTCTGTAGTCGGTGTAAAGGTAAACTCAGCTTCCGTGCCTGGTATTTCCACACTCCCCGCAGCATCCGACCACCCCTGATAAGTAAACGTCAGTTCCTGATTGGCTAGCTGAGGTTCGCCGCCAGCGACCTGGATCGTGGCAACCCAGCCTCGTCCAGCCACATCACGTATAGCACCGCAGTTCAAGTAACCGAAGTTCGGATCAAGGTGCAAGAACAGGGGAGCAGGAATACTTTTTTCTAGAATGAATACATTAACCTCTTTCGCAAGGGAAGTATTGACATTATCGTTGATGTCCGGATGTGCGATTGTATAGTGCACGGGTAACTTTGAATTATTCCCCCCCGCGGCAATAGTCGCCCAAGGGATCACAAATGGAATATCGAAGGTCGGCGCTTCCAGCCCTGTCACCTTGTAAACACCATCGGGGGTCGGGTCATCCGGATCGCCAGGAACGGCAACGCCCTGCCAATACAGCTGAACGATATCATCCGCCTTATACAGGTCATAAATCCTCACCGAAGCGTCAGCATCCTGAGGGACATCTGGGAGGTCAATTTTATCAGGATCTGTCGTTACCCTGGCCTGAACAGTCACCAAATCCAATAATGGGTTTTCTGGGTCCTCTCCGGGTGTTGGACCTGGAGTACGCAAGTCGACCGTTATATCTATTGGCGGATTATATCTATAAGGTCTCTCCTCGCGAATGATTGAATAGGTAACAGGCACCGTTTTAACCCCATCCCCTCCCTGCCGCAAAATGGAAAGAGGTACACGACCACTAAACGTTGGTATTTCCGTAATGTCCACATCCGCAAGAGAGGTTCCATCCCACACAGCCCGAAATTTGTCACCCGGCAAGGGCGTCGTGTAATTCAGCAGCTCTACTGTCACGCCAAGATAAGCATCCTCCAGGTCAATCAGACCATCGGCATGCAACGGCACAACGGGTGCCTGCAGTCCCGTCGGCGACTCGGTTAGAATGACATCAATATGCTTGTACAATGAGTCGGGACCGGGATTCCCCGAACGATCACTCAACCTGTAATAAATTATTTTTTCCCCTCCCCCCTCAGCAACTATGACGTCCTTAGTCAGCTGAAAGGTTATCGGAAGCGCAAGGTCTGTCCGGATAAAGGTACCGATTTTCTCAGCCTGACCAACAGCCGAGCCATAAAACAACTGGACCTCATCATTGATTTTCGCATCTGCGTAGTTCCCAAGTACGGTGACCAACACGTAACCGGGTGCCCCGTTTAAATAATCCAAGGTAATGGCACCCGCGCTCTCGACCTCAGGAGGGAGTTTAACATAATCACCCGGGGCATTATTATTGGGCGGCATCTTGTCAATATGTATTACTGTCGGGGTCGGCGGCGGTGTTAAATTCCCTCCGGTATCAATAATGCAACTCAACGTAAAATCACCTGCCACGGATGTATATCCAGGAGGCAGCTCGAGTTCAAAGGGAAAATCGCCAGGAGGGATAGGCGTTACGTAAAAACGTTTCTGTCCGGCGCCCAGCCCCATCCATGATAACTGCGCATATCCGTCAACACCCGGATTACTGTCAATATCAAAGGCATCCAGAAGAAGTTTCAACGGTTGCCCCTGATGGACTCTAGGTAGCATATTAGGAAAATCACCCGGGACGTCGTCAAGCAGTGGGTTTTCGCTAGAAAAATAAGGCGCTGAAACTTCAGCTCTTGAGGTATCACGGCGCAACTTCAAATAATCGCTGCGCGCCTGCTCGGCCGTGACGGTTTTTTTTACTTTTGACACTTTACACCTCCATAAAACCAATGGGTTCTGTTTTTTTGAAGCGCACTCAAAGCCCAAGCCGTCGATACAAAGCGCCACAAAATTCAGCTATTTTTCAAAAAAATAAAACTTCAACTCAGCAACGCTCTCAATCGCACGTTTATCTCATGGACAACTCCAGTCACCTGACGGATTACCCTAATGCGTCCTTGAACTTCACGCCGACCACTTCCTACCCATCCGACAAGCAAAGATCATCATCGGGAGAGCAAACCCGCCCGCCCGCGAGCGTTCTGTTGATTTTTACAAAATTTCTCTTCGATCGCCCCACGCGACCATTGAGCTTTTCCAATCGATAATAAGCCATTCCAGAGTTTTCATTGACCATGGGAGCAATCAGTGTTTCATAGGGAAGAATCACGATCTCAAAGCCATTGGCTGCTTCGTCCGTTGACAATTGTTTACGAAAATCATCTGTGACTCCCGGAATAGGGTCCGTACCGTTCAAGTTGTAGCAACCCTGCCACGTCAAAATAATAGTGTCGCCCGCATTAAAATTAGGGTCACCGTCGATTCTCACCCTCACGCCCTCCCACAATCTGGGTACCGTACAACAATTCAGATAACCGTGTAGGTTCTGAGCGGCATCAGGAAACAAGGGCTCTTTCAAATTTTCAATAAAGACAATGGCAACATCCACCTCGGTGATCCGCGACACTTGCTGATTCACCCCATTATCAGTGGTGTAATAAACCGGTAGGGCCCGGTTATTCTTGTCCTGTTCGATCGCCGACCAGGGGATCAGGAAAGGAACAAGTTTCCCTGCCACATCACCCGGCAGAACGTCGTAACTATCCACGGGGGTAGCGATACCGCCCCAGTACACTTCGATACGCTCCGAAGGCTGTGGATTATCGTAAAGCTCAAGCGTTGCCGGAGCTGCCAGCCCGTCATCCAGGGCAGTCAACTGGTTTAGAAGACCGGATACGGCCCCTCGCACTTCAATCTTGGCCAATGTGGTATTCAGCAGCGCCGGAGCATTGACGTGATCCTGCCCGGCGATGGTGAAATCGACAGGGGCCGATGTCGGTTGGGAAGGCTGTGACCATGGCAACCCGCTACGCACCCGATAATCCACCTGCACGGTCAAGGGCCCTAACCCCCGGGCAGTCAAGGTCGGCCAAGGGACATAAATCACTTGAGGCCATTGCGTCGGATCGACAGGGTGTTCATTCAGGTCTGTACCATCCCAATTGACAACGATCCTCTGGGTGCCGTCTGAATTGTCATAGTCATCGATTTCGACCGTCACACCGCCTTGATTCGTCGCGCCCTCACGGGCATGCTCACGATCAATCAAGCCTCTGCTCGATAATGGGATCCGCGGTGGTTTGAGATTTCCGGGAGCGGGCGTCAAGTCGACCAAAATGGGCGACACTTCCGATCTTGGCCCGGTATTGCCGGCCAAATCTTTCAACCGATAATAAGCCCATCGCTTACCCGCTCCCGATTGGCGAATAGTGTCCTCGGTATAAGTAATAATCAACTGATCATTATCGATATCCTCCTGACTGAACTCTTGCTCACGGATAAAGCCATAACCGTCCGGAGGCAGTTCCAAGTCGGACCAGTAGTAAAAAGCCCGGTCCTTGGGAGCGATTCCAAAATAACGTCGAATCTGAACGCGTACTTGTCCCTCCCGGCCCAGGTACTCTTCAGTGATCACGCCATTAAGCTCCGAGGGAAATATGATTATTCCGGGTTGCTGATTATAGTTAGGGGGTTCAGTGTCTACTGTGACCAGCCGCTTCAGAGACTCTGCAGCGGGATTGACAACTGTAATTATGTAGGACAGCTCATAAACGCCATGTAACAGTTTGTCCATGGGAACGAAGACCGTTTTATCTCCCGGGCTGATCGGCTGGTCAAATTGGAACCGACGGACTGATACAAAGGGAGCCCCCGCCAAGCGCCACCCAACATCCACAAAATGAGTGAAATTCGGGTCACCGGCCCACTCAGGGATAATAACCACCAAATTATTAACCAACGCAGTAATCGGTAACAAACCATCCGCGCGTTGGGTACCATCGTCATTGGTGATAATCGCGGGCACCTCAGGCCTTTCGAAATCAGCCTGAATATTCATTAGCGGACTGCCTGTCGCTCCTTTAGAAACAGTTTTCCGTTGAAGAGCCATTATGCATGCCCCTGGATTAAGCATTGACTGGGCGCACTTAACCGCGAACTAAATGCCCGAATCAATTGACCGTTTATGTAAAGCGCTGGGGTTATTCAACACCCATTTTCGACGCTCGCCTACTGTCAGAAATGACAGGTCCGCGCACCGTTCGTCGGTTTATCCGAGGCTTAAGAGGGTTGAAAACAGCAGAAACTGCGTTCTGCCAAGAGCAAACAAAATGAGCGCAAAAAATGCGCTCATTAAAAGTCAAGAAGATGGCAAATCGCCTTAACGTTTAAACCAACTGTTCATCAATCACCAGCACCAGCTTCCCCGCCACCTGATTGCTCGCCAGCGCTTCAAACGCCGCCTCGGCATCCTTGATCGGGAAGGCCTTTGCCAACTGCGGACTCAAGCGCTTCTCGGCAAACAACGGCCAGACATGCTCGCCCAGGTCACGCAGCAGATCGGCCTTGAACTGATCATCGCGACTACGCAGGGTCGAGCCCAGCAACTGGATGCGCTTGGCGAGGATCCTGGCCAGGTCCAACTGGGTTTCGCGGCCGCCCATCAGGCCGATCAGCACCCACCGCCCGTCAGCTGACAAAAGTTTCACGTTCAGCGCCGCGTAGTTCGCGCCCACCGGATCGAGGATCACATCGAAGGGCCCGAAGTCGCTCAAGCCCTCGATATCGTCACCCCGCACCACCCCACCCTGGGCCCCCAGCGCCTCGCAATAGGCCAGCCGATCGGCCGAACCGACACTCACCCAGCAGGGGTTGCCGAAGGCCTTGCACAGCTGGATCGCCGCCGAACCGACGCCGCTGGCCCCGGCATGCAACAGCACCTTTTCACCGGGTTTGAGCGCCGCCAACTGGAATAGATTCAACCACGCCGTGGCGTAGACCTCAGGCAGCGCGGCCGCTTCAACCAGGCTCAGGCCTTCCGGCACCGGCAGCACATGCCGCCCGTCGACCACCACTTCCTCGGCCATGCCGCCGCCGGCCAGCAGCGCGCAGACCCGGTCGCCGACCTGCCAGGCGGCCCCCGGCCCGACTTCGCTGATCACCCCGGAACACTCCAGGCCCAGCACCTGACTGGCCCCCGGCGGCGGCGGGTAGAGCCCGGCTTTCTGCAACAGATCGGCGCGATTGAGTCCCGCGGCCGCCACCCGGATCCGCACCTGCCCCACATCGCAGGTCGGACTCGACTCTTCAACCCACTCCACTTGACCGTCAACGCCTTGCAATGCTTTCACAGTGCCTCCATAGTGAGTCTGGACTGAGCCCGAAGCTGTAGCAGCGGGCTTTTTGCATTATGCGACCGGCCCGAGGCTTGTACGAAAACTCGCAAACGCAGTTTTGGTACAGCGCCCCACGGAACCGGCGACTTTAAAGACGGCCTAATATGCGTTATCAATTGCCCCCGCGTCGAATCAGCATGAAGCATCTGTTCCCCAGCACCGCACTCGCTCTTTTCATTGGCCTTGGCATTTCCACGTTCGCGGCCAATACGTTCGCAGCCAACAGCTGGGACAATCTTCAGCCCGACCATGACGAGGTGATTGCCAGCCTGAACGTCGTCGAGTTGCTCAAGCGTAATCACTACAGCAAGCCGCCGCTGGACAACGCGCGCTCGGTGATCATCTATGAGAGCTATCTCAAGCTGCTCGACCCGTCGCGCAGTTATTTCCTGGCCAGTGACATCGCCGAATTCGACAAATGGAAAAGCCAATTTGACGAGTTCCTCAAAAGCGGCGACCTGAATGCCGGGTTCACCATCTATAAGCGCTACCTGGACCGGGTCAAATCGCGTCTGGACTTCACCCTTGCCGAGCTGAACAAGGGTGTCGACAAGATGGACTTCACCCCCCAGGAATCCTTGCTGATCGATCGCAAGGACGCCCCGTGGCTGAAAACCACCGCCGAGCTCGACGACCTCTGGCGCAAACGCGTCAAGGACGAAGTGCTGCGCCTGAAGATTGCCGGCAAGGAGCCCAAGGCGATCCAGGACCTGCTGGTCAAGCGCTACAAGAATCAGCTGACGCGCCTGGACCAGACCCGCTCCGAAGATATCTTTCAGGCCTACATCAACACCTTTGCGATGTCCTACGACCCGCACACCAACTATCTGTCTCCCGATAGCGCGGAAAACTTCGACATCAATATGAGCCTGTCCCTGGAAGGCATTGGCGCCGTGCTGCAGAGTGACAATGACCTGGTCAAGGTCGTGCGCCTGGTGCCGTCGGGCCCGGCGGACAAAACCAAGCAGGTGGCTCCGGCCGACAAGATCGTCGGTGTCGCCCAGGGCGACAAGGAAATGGTCGACGTGATCGGCTGGCGCCTGGACGAAGTGGTCAAGCTGATCCGCGGGCCGAAAGGCTCGGTGGTGCGCCTGGAAGTGATTCCGGCCAGCAATGCGCCGAACGACCAGACCAGCAAGATCGTTTCCATCACCCGCGAATCGGTGAAGCTGGAAGATCAGGCCGCGAGCAAGTCGATCCTGCACCTCAAGCAGGATGGCAAGGAATACAAGCTCGGGGTGATCGATATCCCGGCCTTCTACCTGGACTTCAAGGCGTTCCGCGCTGGCGATCCAGACTACAAGAGCACCACCCGCGATGTGAAGAAACTGCTCGGAGAGTTGCAGAAGGAGGGCGTCGACGGCGTGGTCATCGACCTGCGCAACAACGGCGGCGGTTCCCTGCAGGAAGCCACCGAGCTGACCAGCCTGTTTATCGACAAGGGTCCGACCGTGCTGGTGCGTAACGCCGAAGGCAAGGTCGACGTGCTCGAAGACGAAAGCCCGGGCGCCTTCTACAAAGGCCCGATGGCGTTGCTGGTCAACCGCTTGTCCGCCTCGGCGTCGGAGATCTTCGCCGGTGCCATGCAGGACTACCACCGCGCCCTGATCATCGGCGGCCAGACCTTCGGCAAAGGCACCGTGCAGACCATCCAGCCGCTCAACCATGGCGAGCTGAAACTGACGTTGGCGAAGTTCTACCGGGTTTCCGGGCAGAGCACCCAGCACCAGGGCGTATTGCCGGACGTGGATTTCCCGTCGATCATCGACACCAAGGAAATCGGCGAGAGCGCGCTGCCGGAAGCCATGCCGTGGGACACCATCCGTCCTTCGATCAAGCCGGCGGTGGATCCGTTCAAGCCGTTCCTGGCCCAGCTCAAGGCTGACCACGAGGCGCGCGCGTCGAAGGATGCGGAGTTCATCTTCATTCGCGACAAGCTGGCCCTGGCCGAGAAGCTGATGAAGGAAAAAACCGTGAGCCTGAACGAGGCCGAGCGGCGTGCCCAGCGCACCGATATCGACGGCAAGCAGCTGGCCATGGAGAACGCCCGTCGCAAGGCCAAGGGCGAAGAACCGCTCAAGGAATTGAAGAAGGAAGACGAGGACGCCTTGCCGCCAGACCCGGACAAGAAAACCAAGCCGGAAGACGACGCCTACCTGAGCGAGACCGGGCGGATTCTGCTGGACTACCTGCGTTTGAACACGGCGGTGGCGAAACATTGATAGATGATGGCAATTTAATTTGAAGGCGCTTTGGAGCGTCATCAAATAGTCATCATTCTGTCGTGAAATAAAGGACTGGGCCTGGCTCTTGTACAGAGAGTCGGGCCCGGTCCTTTTTTTATCGACCGAGACAGCCATGACCATGACCGAACAGCTGAACGCCCTGAGTTCAATCCTGGCTCAGAATGGTCTGCACAGCCTGTTCCAACCGATCATCTCGCTGTCCGAACGACGGATCATCGGCTATGAGGCGCTCAGCCGCGGCCCTTCCAACAGTCCGCTGCACTCGCCCATCAACCTGTTCGCCGTGGCCCGTCAGGCCGGTCGCCTCAGCGAGCTGGAAATGCTTTGCCGCCTCAGTGCCTGCCGCCGCTTCAGCGAACAGAAGTTGCCGGGCAAACTCTTTCTCAACGTCTCGCCGGAATCCTTGCTGGAGCCGACTCACCAGCCCGGGCGCACGCTGAAGTTGTTGCAGGACTTCGGCATCGACCCGAGCAATGTGGTGATCGAACTCACCGAGCAGACCCCGACCGACGATTTCCAACTGCTGCAAAACGCCTTGCATCACTATCGCGCCATGGGCTTCTCCATCGCCCTGGACGACCTGGGGGCCGGCTATTCGAGCTTGCGCCTGTGGTCGGAGCTGCGCCCGGACTATGTGAAGATCGACCGGCACTTTATCGACGGTATCCACCAGGACGGGCTCAAGCGCGAGTTCGTCGGCTCGATCCTGCAAATCGCCAAGGCCTCCCGGGCCCTGGTGATTGCCGAAGGCATCGAGCTGCCGGAGGAGCTGGCGGTGCTGACCGAGATGGGTGTCGACCTGGTCCAGGGCTACCTGCTCTGCCGGCCCCAGGAACAGCCGCCACAGGAAGCACGCACGCTGTTGCCCAAGCTCGAGGCCACCTCGTTGGCCCTCAACGAAGAGGCCGGCGACCTCAGCGCCCTGCTCAGCGTACAACCGGCGGTGGCCCTGAAGACCTCGACGGCGGACGTGCTGGAAGCCTTCCGCCGCCAGGCCAACCTCAACTCGCTGGCGGTGCTCGATGAGCACAATCACCCGTGCGGCATCGTGCACCGCCATTCGCTCTCGGAGGCCCTGCTCAAGCCCTTCGCCACCGAGCTGTTCGCGCGCAAGCCGATCAGCCGGCTGATGAGCAATGACTTCCTGGCGGTGGAGTCGAGCCAGTCCTTGCAGCAGGTCAGCCGCTTGCTCACCAGCCGCGCCCGGCAGCGTATCGAGGAGGATTTCATCATCACCCAGAACGGCCAGTACCTGGGCCTGGGGCGGGTCATCGATGTGTTGAAACTGATTACCGAACTGAAGATCCAGCAGGCCCGCTATGCCAATCCGCTGACCCTGTTGCCGGGCAATGTGCCGATCCAGCAATGCCTGACCCGGTTGCTGCAACAGGCGCGGGAGTCGGTGATCTGCTATGTGGATATCGACAGTTTCAAGCCATTCAACGATATCTATGGCTATGGGCGCGGGGATGAGGTGTTGCTGTGCCTGGCGCAGTGCCTGAACGATCGCGTCGATCCGAGCAGGGATTTCGTCGGACATATCGGCGGCGACGACTTTCTGCTAGTGCTGAGCGAGGAGGATTGGCGCAAGCGTCTGAATCAGTTGCTGGAGGACTTCCAGAACCAGTGTCGGCGCTTTTACCGCGCCGAGCACCTGGAGGCCGGCCGCTTTATCGCCTCGAACCGCCAGGGCCAGCGGCAGGAGTTTCCGTTGTTGTCATTGTCCATCGGCGTGGTGCATCTGAAACCCGAATCCTGCGTTTCACTGGATGCCGCGCAGTTGGCCGAGCTGGCCTCGCAAGCCAAACATCACGCGAAGAATGTGCCGGGGTACAGCATTCATGTGATCGACAGCCAGGCAATTACCGCCGCCACGCCTGACAGCGCCCTGCCCGTCTCGGGCGCGGACGCTGCGCCGACCTGGGCCAAGTCCTAGTCGCCGACGCCGATACCTGTAGGAGCTGGCTTGCCAGCGATGAGGCCGGTAAGTCTTGTCTCGATCTTGCGGACGCCATCGCCGGCAAGCCGGCTCCTACAACAAGGTTATGCGGTGTTTTCAAGATCCCATTCCAGCACTGAGACCTCTCAGGCCTCGGCCGACTCAGGGTAATCGTACTCGAACACCCGCACCACTTCCGAGGCATGCCAGGACGCCGCGGCCACGCCGTCGGACGGGCCGGAAAAACGCCCCAGGCGCTCGACACACTCGAAGAAACCGGTACGCGGTAAACGGCTCGCACCCTGGCTGATCACCAGTGAACTGCGCAGCGGCTGTTCGGCCTTGGCATCCAGGGCCGCCAAATGCTCCAGCGCCGCCGTCAAGGTCTGCATGGCCGGGCTGGGCAACTGCAAACGCTCCAGCAAGGCACGATAAGTCAATAGATGACGCTGGCGACGCGCCTGGTCAAGCTCACCCAGCAGCCCATCCCAGTGCTGACGACTGATGCGCACGCTCACGATGCTTCCCTCCAACCCGCCACACCCAATTCCCAGGCCAGGCTGCGACGAATCGCAGCGTCGGGCTCACGCTCACCGCTTTCGATCAGCCCCAAGTACGACGGACTGATCCCCACCGTACGTGCCAGGGCCTCCAGCGCCAGGCCCTTGGCCTCGCGCAGACTGCGCAACTGCTCGAACGCCGGCAAGGCCGCGGCCGGCGGCGGCGGACTGACAGAGGGGGATTGAGGAGGAGGCTGGCTGCTCAAACCGGCAGCCTTGAGTAACGCTTGATACTGAGCCCAAGGCAGAACCGCATATTCCGGTTCTCCGTCACGTGTAATTATTTGAAGATCCATCACCACACCCCGTAGGACTTTTACACATAGCGAGTCGGCGCTTTCCTTGTAGCTTAATCTTAACAGCCACCAAGGTCGCTAGGGTGTGTGTTCTTCAAGGGAATGGATCGAGATCAATCCTTTTCGTGACGTTGCAGTTGCAACTGCTCGGGTGTGTCCGGCAAATGCTCGATCGCCCGCAGTTGTTCCGGCGCCTGGCGTTCGAGCCAACTGCGGAAAGCCGTCAGTTCCTGATCCAGGGTATTCATCACCCAGGCCAGTACCGCGATGTCGTCGAGCATGCCGAACACCGGGATAAAATCGGGGATGGCATCGATCGGACTGAGGAAGTACATCAAGCCCGCCACCACGGTGATCATCGACTTGACGCTGATGGCCCGGTACTCGCCGCGCCAGTAGGCCAGGCACAGGACCTGCAACAGCTTCAGGTCCTCCCTGAGCTTGCCCAGCCGGCCGCCTTGATGGGCGCTTTTACTGGCCACGGCGAACAACAGGGTGGGCAGACGGCCGCGCAGCAACACACGTTGGGCCAGGGGCAGGAAGCGCGTGAAATTCCAGGGTGCTTTCATCATCACTCCAATCGACAGCGACGCCAGGTTATCCACACAAATTGTGGATAACCTTGTGAACAGAGCCACTTTTCGACGCTGAAAGCCCCGCGTTACAAGGGCCCAGCTCAGATCGGGCGTTTTTTACTCACTGAAAAAAAGCCATTATTTCATTGACTTGGCATCAGTCTACGATTAGGCCGGTTAGCTGAGTATTAAGACTATACCGACCTATAGATGTTCGTTTTCTTACAGCCCGCAACACCCAGAAACGACAACGCCCCGATCACGGGGCGTTGTCATCAGCGCGCGCCTTACTTGGCGGCGTCTGCCTTGGCTGGATCCTTGATGGCCAGCAGTTCCAGGTCGAAGACCAGCACCGAGTTGGCCGGGATCGCCGGGCTTGGGCTTTGTGCGCCGTAAGCCAGGTCGCTTGGGATGTACAGCTTGTACTTCTCGCCGACGTGCATCAGTTGCAGGCCTTCGACCCAACCCGGAATCACACCGCTGACCGGCAGGTCGATCGGGCTGCCACGCTCCACGGAGCTGTCGAAGGTGGTGCCATTGGTCAGTTTGCCGGTGTAGTGAACGGTCACCACGTCGGTCGGCTTGGGCTGAGGACCGTCGGCTTTTTTAACGATTTCATACTGCAGGCCCGAAGCGGTCGTCACGACACCCGGCTTCTTGGCGTTTTCTTCGAGGAATTTCTTGCCGGCAGCCGCCGACTCTTCGCTCAACTTGGCCATGCGCTCTTCAGCGCGTTTCTGCAGGGCAGCAAAGGCTTCGACCAGTTCGTCGTCCTTGAGCTTCTGCGGCTTTTTGCCGACGGCATCTTCGATACCCTGGGCCACGGCCTTGGAGTCCAGGTCGTCCATACCTTCCTGAGCCAGGCTCTTGCCCATGTTCAGACCGATACCGTAGGAAGCTTTTTGCGCCGGGGTTTTCAGCTCTACGCTGGAATGCGAGTCGCAACCCGCGAGTACCAGGCCTACCAGGGCCACCGCCGCCGCCAACCGATGCTGTTTCATGCTATTTCCTTGTTCATGCGCCTAAAGGGCAATCGTATAAAGCCGCGAGCTTATCAGGCCGCCACGACCAATGGCTACCGGCATGAGAGGGGCAAACAGCCAATAAGTTCAGGTGTTTGCGGCATTTTACAAAACCCTGACAGTCTGCTTACGTCTGCACGGACACGACCGGAGCACCACGAGCCAGTAGTCACGGCCATCATGGCTACTTGATGCCAGGCAACCGCTCAGGCATAAGAAGGAAACGACTCGACAAGGAGGGTTATCTTGCGCATTTTTTACCGTGTATTACTGGCAGCATTTCTTCTGCTTTGCCTCGGCATCGCGGTGATCCTGTACTACGTCATCAATCCAAAATTGCCGACTTACGTACCGGCCCAGGTGCGCTATCTGGAGCAATGGAGCGAGGCCGACCGCCAGACCTATTACTACACACCGCAGGGGACCCAGGTCAAAGGCCTGCGTTATGAGTGGTTCACGGCCCTGGAGTTACCGTTTTCCGAACAACGCTTTGCCGAGCCCGCGTATCTGGCGCGCTTCGGCTTTCTGACCGATCCAAGGCAGCCGGCCAGCGCGAACAACCCCGGCAATCTACCGGTGGGTTTCGCCCGTCATCAGAATCCCGGCAGCAACGAGCAGTACCTGGACATCACCTGTGCCGCCTGCCATACCGGTGAGTTGCGCTATAAAGGCCAGGCGCTGCGGATCGACGGCGGCTCGGCCCAGCATGTGCTGCCCTCCAGCGTCCCGACGGTGCGCGGTGGCAGTTTCGGTCAGGCCATGGTGGCAAGCCTGGCCGCCACCTATTACAACCCCTGGAAGTTCAAGCGTTTTGCCCACAAGGTCCTCGGCGATAACTATGACGCCCAGTACGAGCAGTTGCGCGGGGACTTCAAGCAGTCGCTGGAGATCTTCCTGAAGACGGCCTGGAACGACACCCATCGCGGCCTCTATCCGACCCAGGAAGGTCCGGGCCGCACCGACGCCTTCGGCCGCATCGCCAACGCCAGCTTCGGCGATGCCATTTCCGAAAAGAACTACCGCATCGCCAATGCCCCCGTGGATTACCCACAACTCTGGGATATCTGGACCTTCGACTGGGTGCAGTGGACCGCCTCGGCCCAGCAACCCATGGCGCGCAATATCGGCGAAGCGCTGGGGGTCGGCGCGACCCTGAACTTCTTCGACAGCAACAGCCAGCCGCTACAAGGCGCGGATCGCTACCCTTCCGGCGTACGGGTGCGTGACCTGCAACGCATCGAGGAAACCCTCAAACGCCTGCAGCCGCCCCACTGGCCGGAGGATCTGTTCGGCAAGGTCGACCTGCCGTTGGCCGCCAAAGGGCGCGGGCTGTTCGCGGAAAACTGCGCCGGCTGCCATGTGCCGCCGGTGACCATGGAAAACGGGCGCCCGGTGAAACATCTGGTTTCCATTCCGCTCGCGACGATTGGCACCGACCCGAACACCGCCAACAACATCGCCGACAATCGTTACGACCTGAGTGCGCTGCAATGGAACCCGGCCGAGTTGGCGAAGCTGCCGGTGCATCTACACCCGACGCCCGATGCGCCGCTGGACATGACGCAACTGTCGGTGGCCAAGGGCCTGGCCTACGTCACCGCCTTCGTCGAAGAGCGCGCCTATCGTGAAGCCAAGGTCACGCCTGAAGAACGCCCGGCGATGGATGGTTTCGGCCTGCCCATCGGCGTACTCGAACAACGCGCCTACAAGGCCCGGCCGCTGGCCGGCGTGTGGGCCACCCCGCCGTTCCTGCACAACGGCTCGGTGCCATCGCTGTACCAACTGCTCTCGCCCCAGGATGAGCGCGCCAGCAGCTTCTATCGCGGTACCTTCGAATACGATCCGCGTCATCTGGGCTATCGCCCGGAAGCCTTCCCCGATGGTTTCCTGTATGACACCCGGATCAGCGGCAACCACAACAGTGGCCACGAATTCCGTGCCGGCAAGCGTGGCAATGGTGTGATCGGTCGTTTGCTGCAGCCCGAGGAACGCTGGGCCCTGCTCGAATACCTGAAAGTACTGGGCGGCCCGCTGGAGTCGCAACTGCCATGACCCCTCCCCTTCGCGTTCACCTTAAAAGGATGTCTACATGCTGACCCGACTCTGGCTGCGCCTCGGCGCCTTTCTGGGCAAGAGCCTGTTGATCCTGATCGGCCTCGGCCTGGTCGCCTGGGCTCTGGCCAGCGGCTGGTACGCCTGGCGCCACAGTGGCCCGGTGTCCGCCGAGGAACAGATTCCAGCCGACGAATCGGCCATGACCCAGGACATCATCCAGACCGCCGTGCGGATCGTCGACCAGCACCGCGAGGGCACGCGCTACCTGCGTGATGCCCATGCCAAGGCCCATGGTTGCGTGAAGGCCGAAGTCCAGGTGCCTGCCGACCTGAGCAGTGAGTTGCGCCAGGGTGTCTTTGCCGAACCGGGCAAGACCTGGCAGGCGCTGATACGCCTGTCCAACGGCAACGCCTATCCGCAGTTCGACAGTATTCGCGATGCCCGTGGCATGGCGCTGAAGTTGCTCGATGTACCGGGCAAGCAACTGCTACCGGGACAGCAGGGGCGCAATGAGCAGGATTTCGTGATGTTCAGCCACCCGAACTTTTTCGTCAGTGACGTTGCCGAGTACCAGCAGAACATCGGGGCCCAGGCGGACGGCAAGCAGGTGCTGGCGTTTTTCCCGAGTTGGAATCCGACCCGTTGGCAGGTGCGCCATCTGTTTATTGCCCTGGCGACCTTGGCGCCGGCGCCGATCAGTCCGACGCAGACCACTTACTTCTCGGTCGCGCCGTACAAGTTCGGCAATGACAACGCCAAGTTCCGCGTGGCTCCCGATCCGCAGAGCTGCCCGGAATATGCCTTGCCGAAGCAGAATGAGGACCTGCCGAACTTCCTCCGCGGCGCCCTCGGCCAACAGTTATCCACAGACCGCGTCCCGGCCTGTTTTGTCTTGCAGATCCAGCGGCAGAACGCCCATCTGTATATGCCGATCGAAGACACCAGCATCGAGTGGAAGGAGAGCGACGCGCCGTTCCAGACCGTGGCGCGGATTCGGATTCCGGCCCAGGATTTCGATACGCTGGAGCAGAACATCGCCTGTGACAACCAGTCGTTCAGCCCCTGGCACGGATTGGAGGCGCACCGGCCGATTGGGGGAATCAACCGGTTGCGCAAGGCGGTGTATGACGCGGTCAGCGATTACCGGCATAGCCGCAACGCCGAGCAATAGCGTCAAAGCCTGAGTCTTGTGGCGTCCACTCGGGCGCCATCGCCGGCAAGCCGGCTCCCACAGTGGTCCGCATCGAACACAAATCTTGGGGACGACAAAAAACCTGTAGGAGCCGGCTTGCCGGCGATAGCGATGTGAGATTCACCACCGCCATCACTGGCACGGCTCAATAAACCCCAGACGACAAAAAGCCCGCACAAGGCGGGCTTTCTGTGATGACCTGGCGTTCAGCGGTCCAGATCATTTGAAGATGGCGCAGCGGACGGGACTCGAACCCGCGACCCCCGGCGTGACAGGCCGGTATTCTAACCGACTGAACTACCGCTGCGCGTAGCGTTGAAGCGAAATGGTGGGTGATGACGGGATCGAACCGCCGACCCTCTGCTTGTAAGGCAGATGCTCTCCCAGCTGAGCTAATCACCCTTTCGTTTCGGTGCGGGCGAATTATGCCACAAAAAATTCATAACGCACTGATTTAAATAATCTTTTTTCAGCGCATCGATTTCTCGAACAGCCGCACAGCAAAAAGCCCGCACAAGGCGGGCTTTCTGTGATGACCTGGCGTTCAGTGGTCCAGATCATCGAATATGGCGCAGCGGACGGGACTCGAACCCGCGACCCCCGGCGTGACAGGCCGGTATTCTAACCGACTGAACTACCGCTGCGCGTAACACTGATGACGAATGGTGGGTGATGACGGGATCGAACCGCCGACCCTCTGCTTGTAAGGCAGATGCTCTCCCGGCTGAGCTAATCACCCTTCGCTTTCGGTGTGGCGCGCATTCTACGGAGCACTCCGGACTCTGGCAAGCACTTTCTTTAATATTTTTCTCAGGCCTTCCAAAGACTTAGCAGAGGGTTGGCCTATCGGGCCATGAAGAGAATAATGCCCTCCTTTGTATAAAGGAGAGATGCACCCCATGTGGTTCAAGAACCTGCTGATCTACCGCCTGACCCAAGATCTGCCTTTTGATGCCGAGGCGCTGGAGACCGCACTGGCGAGCAAACCGGCCCGCCCCTGTGCAAGCCAGGAGTTGACCACTTACGGTTTCGTCGCGCCCTTCGGCAAAGGCGAAGACGCCCCGCTGGTGCATGTCAGCGGCGATTTTCTGCTGGTGGCCGCGCGCAAGGAAGAACGTATCCTGCCGGGCAGCGTGGTGCGCGATGCGCTGAAGGAAAAGGTCGAGGAGATCGAAGCCGAACAGATGCGCAAGGTCTACAAGAAGGAACGCGACCAGCTCAAGGATGAAATCATCCAGGCATTCCTGCCACGGGCGTTTATCCGTCGCTCCTCGACCTTTGCCGCGATTGCGCCGAAACAGGGCCTGATCCTGGTCAACTCGGCCAGCCCAAAACGCGCCGAAGACCTGCTGTCGACCCTGCGTGAAGTGCTCGGCACCCTGCCGGTGCGGCCGCTGACGGTGAAAACCGCGCCAAGCGCGATCATGACCGAGTGGGTGAAGACCCAGGCAGCCGCGGAACATTTCTTCGTGCTCGATGAATGCGAACTGCGTGACACCCATGAAGACGGCGGTATTGTGCGCTGCAAGCGCCAGGACCTGACTGGCGAGGAAATCCAGCTGCACCTGAGCACCGGCAAGGTGGTGACTCAGTTGTCGATGGCCTGGCAGGACAAACTGTCCTTCGTGCTCGACGACAAGATGGTGGTCAAGCGCCTGAAGTTCGAAGATCTGCTGCAGGATCAGGCCGAACAGGACGGCGGTGAAGAAGCCCTGGGCCAGTTGGATGCCAGCTTCACCTTGATGATGCTGACCTTCGGCGAATTCCTGCCGCAGCTGTTCGACGCCCTGGGTGGCGAGGAAATGCCGCAGGGTATCTGACCGCACGCTGTAAGCGGCGTGAACACCTGTGGGAGCGGAGCTTGCCCGCGAAGAACGATAACGCGGTGTGTCAGACAGACCAGGTTGTCAGCATTCGCGGGCAAGCTCCGCTCCCACAGAGACTCCGTCGTACGCAGGCTCTCGGTTCGACACGGGCATTGTGGGAGTCGGAGTTACCGGGTCGCCGCCCCCTCGATAATCACCAAAGGCTTCGCAGGCAAACGCCTCTGCCACAGGTCCACGCCGGCCTGGTTCGACACCGCATATAACAAGGAAAACACCATGCGCGCACTGGCCACACTCAGCCGCTTCGTCGGCAATACCTTCGCCTACTGGGTGCTGATCTTCGCCGTGCTGGCGTTTCTCCAGCCCAGCTGGTTCATCGCCCTGAAAATCGCCATCGTGCCGCTGCTCGGGCTGGTGATGTTTGGCATGGGCCTGACTCTCAAACTCGACGATTTCGCCGAAGTCGCCCGCCACCCCTGGCGCGTGGCCCTGGGCGTGGTCGCCCACTTTATTATCATGCCAGGCGTCGCCTGGCTGCTCTGCCGGGCCTTCCAGTTGCCGGCGGAAATCGCCGTCGGGGTGATCCTGGTCGGCTGCTGCCCCAGCGGCACCTCCTCCAATGTCATGACCTGGCTGGCCCGCGGCGACCTGGCGCTGTCGGTGGCCATCGCCGCCGTCACCACCCTGCTCGCCCCGCTGCTGACCCCCGCGCTGATCTGGCTGCTGGCCTCGGCCTGGTTGCCAGTGCAGTTCAGCGAGCTGTTCTGGTCGATCCTGCAGGTGGTATTGCTGCCGATCGTGCTGGGAGTCGTCGCCCAACGTCTGCTGGGCGAGCGCGTCCGCCATGCGGTGGAAGTCCTGCCGCTGGTGTCGGTGGTGAGCATCGTGATTATCGTCACCGCCGTGGTCGCCGCCAGCCAGGCGAAGATCGCCGAGTCCGGCCTGCTGATCATGGCCGTGGTGATGCTGCACAACAGCTTCGGCTACCTGCTGGGCTATTTCACCGGCCGCCTGTTCAAGCTGCCACTGGCCCAGCGCAAGTCGCTGGCGCTGGAAGTCGGCATGCAGAACTCAGGGCTGGGCGCCGCGTTGGCCAGCGCGCACTTCTCGCCGCTGGCGGCGGTGCCCAGCGCGCTGTTCAGTGTCTGGCACAATATTTCCGGGGCTCTGCTCTCGACCTGGTTCCGCCGCATGAGTGAAAAGCAGGACCGCGAACAGGCCGCTGAGCGCGCACTGAATTGAAGGAAATTTGACCAGACGGGCAAGAATGCGCACTATAGTGCGCAGCGCAAGGACGACCTTGCGGCTTGAGCGCAGCATCCATCCGGGGACGACCCCATCCATAGATGGAGGTTTTCATGTCCTGGATCATTCTGTTTTTCGCCGGTCTCTTCGAAGTCGGCTGGGCCGTTGGCCTCAAGTACACCGACGGCTTCAGCCGCCCGCTCCCCAGCGTACTCACGGTTACGGCCATGGTCATCAGCCTCGGCCTGCTGGGTTTGGCCATGAAGGAGTTGCCGCTGGGCACCGCCTATGCCATCTGGACCGGTGTCGGCGCGGTGGGCACGGTGATCGCCGGGATCATCCTGTTCGGTGAGTCCATGGCCTTGTTCCGTTTGGCGAGCGTGGCCTTGATCATTGCCGGGTTGGTCGGTTTGAAAGTCTCGGCCGCCTGACACTCTGCTTGATTCAACACGCCCCCCTGTGGGAGGCCCGCGAAGCCGCCAAAAGCTTCGCGGGCAAGCTCCGCTCCCACATCAGAGCTTCGGTCGTACACAAACTCTCGGCACGATACGGATAATTGTGGGAGCAGGATTTACCGGGACGCCGGACCGCCGCGAAGAGGCCCGCAAGGCCACCAAAACTTCGCGGGCAGGCTCCGCTCCCACACACGCCTAGCGGTGCACCATCCCCCGCAACTGCAACACCTGCTCGCGCAACTGCTCCGGCACCGCCACCTCGGCTCCGACCGGCGTTCCCGCCACCAGGGTCACCCGCGACCACAAGCGCCGGAATAACCCCTTGGCCGGATCACGACTGAAGAAACTGCCCCACAAACCTTGCAGAGCCAGCGGAATCACCGGCACCGGGGTTTCCTCCAGCACGCGGGTCATGCCGCCCTTGAATTCGTTGATCTCACCATCAGTGGTCAGCTTGCCCTCGGGAAAGATGCACACCAACTCGCCGTCCTTCAGGTACTCGGCGATTTTCCGGAACGCACGCTCATAGATATCCAGATCCTCACCGCGCCCGGCAATCGGAATCGCCCCGGCCGTGCGGAAGATGAAGTTGAGCACCGGCAAGCGATAGATCTTGTAATACATCACAAACCGAATCGGCCGCCGCACCGCGCCACCAATCAGCAAGGCATCGACAAACGACACATGGTTGCAAACCAGCAAGGCCGACCCCTCATCGGGAATCAGCTCCAGGTTGCGGTGCTCGACGCGGTACATGGAATGGCTGAGCAACCAGATCATGAAGCGCATGCTGAACTCGGGCACGATCTTGAAAATATAGGTGTTGACCGCGATGTTCATCAGCGACACCACCAGGAACAACTCGGGAATCGACAGCTTGGCCACGCTCAGCAGCAGGATCGAGACCATCGCCGAAACCACCATGAACAGCGCGTTGAGGATGTTGTTGGCGGCGATCACCCGGGCCCGCTCGTTCTCGACGGTGCGCGACTGGATCAAGGCATACAGCGGCACGATGTAGAAACCACCGAACACCCCCAGCCCGAGGATATCCACCAGCACCCACCAGGCCTGGTGATAACCCAGGATCGCCAGCCAGTCGTTGGCCTGCACGTTCTGCGGCAGGTTGCCGGAATGCCACCACAACAACAGACCAAACAGCGTCAGCCCGAACGAACCGAAAGGCACCAGGCCGATTTCCACCTTGCGTCCCGACAGCCGTTCGCAAAGCATGGAGCCGGCGGCAATCCCCACCGAAAACACGGTGAGGATCAGCGTCACCACGGTTTCATCGCCGTACAACCACTCCTTGGCGTACGCCGGAATCTGCGTCAGGTAGATCGCCCCGACAAACCAGAACCAGGAGTTGCCGACAATCGACCGCGACACCGCCGGCGTCTGCCCCAGGCCCAGGCGCAAGGTGGCCCAGGACTGGCTGAAGATATTCCAGTCCAGCCGTAGCTGCGGGCTCGCCGCCGCCGCCCGGGGAATGCTGCGGCTGGCCAGGTAACCGAGCACCGCCACCAACACAATGGCGCTGGACACGATAGGTGCGTAGTGCGCCGAAGACATCATCACCCCGGCACCGATGGTCCCCGCCAGGATCGCCAGGAAGGTACCCATTTCCACCAGGCCGTTGCCCCCCACCAGTTCGTCTTCAGCCAGGGCCTGGGGCAGAATCGAGTATTTGACCGGGCCGAACAGCGCCGAGTGGGTGCCCATGGCGAACAACGTCACCAGCATCAGCGACAGGTGATCGAACACAAAGCCCACGGCTCCCACCGCCATGATCGCGATTTCACCCAGCTTGATCACCCGGATCAGCGCGTCCTTGGCGAACTTTTCACCGAACTGTCCGGCCAGGGCCGAGAACAGGAAAAACGGCAGGATGAACAGCAAGGCACAGAGGTTCACCCAGATACCGCGATCCCCGGTGAGGGCGAGCTTGTAGAGGATGGCGAGGATCAACGACTGCTTGAACAGATTGTCGTTGAAAGCCCCGAGGGACTGCGTCACGAAGAACGGCAGGAAGCGCCGTGTACGCAGCAGGCTGAACTGTGAGGGGTGACTCATCTTCCCTGTACCTGAGTGGCGCCGAGAGCGGCTTTCTTGTTGGAAGGCGGATCACCGCCCCCGGGCCACAACCTTACCTAAAATCGGGCAACTATTTCGCTATTCCTGCCAGGCAGGGCGAAACAAAAAGCTCGCCTTCATAGGCCCCGCGCAGGGTCCGCGCACCGACAATCAACCAGAGCACCGCCAGCAACGCTACCAGCAGCAGGCCGAAGCCACTGAAAAAACCCAGGTGCAAGGCGCTGCCCAACTTCAAGGTCGCCAGGGAGTAGACCCCCAAGGGGAAGGTGAAGCCCCACCAGCCGAGATTGAACGGGATACCCCGGCGCAGATAACGCAGGGTGATCAGCACCGCCATCAGCATCCACCACAGGCCGAAGCCCCAGAGGATGATCCCGGCCACCAGGCCCAGGCCACTGGCGATCTCGCCGATACCCGACAGCCCGTTGGCGGCAAAAATCGCCGGCGAGTCCGCCCCCAGCACCAGCATGCCCAATGCACCGGTGCCGATCGGCCCCAGGGCCAGCCAGCTCGAAGCCGCCATATTTTCATGAGGCAATTTGTGCAAGGCCATGCGCAACAGCAGGATCACCAGGATGCTGAACGCCACCGGCACCGAGAAGGCCCAGAGCACGTAGCTGGTGATCAACACGTTGAGTTGCCTATGGGTATCGAGCAGGTGCGGCGCCAGCAGGCCACCGCTGGCCGCCGCCACTTCCGCGGCCACCACCGGTAACAGCCAGACCGCCGTCATCTGGTCGATGCTGTGCTCCTGGCGGGTGAACATCAGGTAGGGAATCAGCACGCCGCAGGCCAGGGACATCGCCACGTCGATCCACCACAGCACTTCGGCGACCTGCACCGCGCTGTCGCCCCAGCGCGGCACGCCAAACAGCAGGAAACCGTTGATGATGGTCGCCAGCCCCATGGGAATGGTGCCGAAGAACATCGAGACCGTGGAGTGCCCGAAAATCCGCCGCGCCTCCCGGAAGAACAATACCCAGCGCGCGCCGTAGAGCAGGCTGAACACGGCGAACAGCAGGATATTGAACAGCCACAGGCCTTCGGCTAAGGCATGCTGGCCGGGGACTTCGATCGGCAACTGGGCCAAGGCCAGCGCCAGCACACCGGTGCCCATGGTGGCGGCGAACCAGTTGGGGGTGAACTGGCGAATGACTTCACGGGGGTGCTGCAAGTGGCCCAGAGGCCGGATTCCGAATTTGACACTATTGGCACACGTTTGCATGGCTGACTCCTGTCCTCAGGTGAGGTTGCAGCCATCATAGAACTGGATCGAATATCCATATAACGGGTAATTTCTCTAACTATTATCTGCTTCATAGATAAGCAATCAGCAGCTGACAGCACCAGCGGTCTTTTCTGGAAGACATGCCCGGCTTGCGCCTGGCCGGGCAGTCAATCGTCGATCATCGTCCGTCACGGCCTGACGACGGTGAGGGTGCGTACGTTTGAGTACACCGGAGCGCCGCTGTGATAGAGCGACTTGGCGTAGAGGCGGCGGTCGCCTAGTCCGACGGTTATAACGAGTGTCCAATTGCCGAACGTAATATCACTTGTAACCTCCCCCTTGGAAACCGCGCTGGAGCCACTGCCGTCGAATATCTCGACTGTCTGTCCCCGGCTCGCCTGACCGGACAATCTCAGCTCCGTGCTGGAGGTGCTACCCCCATCTTGGATCTCTTTATTATCGGGGTCTCTGACATAGTCAAGGGTGGGGTTGATCAGCGGCACGACATGGAGATGGCGTACACTTGAGTATGGGGATGGATAGCCGTCCAAGGGATAGAGCGCTTTGGCGTAAAAAGCGTATCGTCCAATCGCGACGGTTAAATTGCATTCCCATGTACCGGTTAGTGGATTGGCTGTCGCCTGGCCCTTGGGCACTTCGTTTTCGTACCAGCCATCGACAATCGCGACGTTCCGGCCCTTGCTCGCCTGACCTGACAGTTTCAACCGGGTACTGACGGTGTAGCGTTGGAGGATTCCCGCCGGGACTTCTTTATCGTTGGCATCCTTGACACTGACAATCGTCGGCAGTGTCACGACCACGAAATTGCGTTCATTTGAAAGTACCGGGCTGACAGGATAGAGCGCCTTGGCGTATAGGCGGCGTGGCCCCTCTTCGACGGTTATAACGTGGACCCACAAGCCGAGCAGACGATCGGCGGTAGCCTCCCCCTTGGAAACCGCACCGCTTCCACTGCCATCGAATATCTCGACTTTCTGCCCCTTGTTCGCCCGCCCTGCCAGTTGCAGCGTCGTGCTACGGGCGAAGCCCCCCTCCGGGATCTCTTTATTGCCGTCTGATACGCTGTCAAGGGTCGGTATGACCTGCTCCAGTTTGACGGTATAGGTGCGCAACGGAAAGGTCTGCGCATTGGCCTCGTTGGTGGTCTTGCTGAAGTCGGCCTTGAACTCCATGGTCAGGGTGCTGCCATCCTTCAGTTCTCTCAGATAACTGTAGGCGGCGGAGACGTCATAGTAGCCTTGGTCTATCCAGGTCTCACTGGTCCTCGGGCCCCATGGTGGTGGCGTCCAGATATCCAGGTTATAGGGGGAAGTCCCGTCGACTTTTGTGCCCTTGAGGCGCAGCCACACATCCTGATTCGGCGCAATCAGCGGCCAGATACCAACCCTGCAGGTGACATCGGCGCTGATGGTGTTCAGGTCCAACTCGGTGCCTTCACCGCTGTTTTGGGCTTGCAGAATTTTAGGCACGGCGGCCTCTAGATCGCCGGGAGCGAAGGTCTGCACCGCCAGGTTGAGTGCGGCTGAGGGATCGGAGGTTTCGCCGTTGCGAATCACGCTGTAGGTCACCGTCACCGGCTTGCCCAGGTTATAGGCGAGCACCTCGACCGGAATAGGGATCTCGCGGCTGGTGGGCAGCGCCTGTGCCGGGGTGGTGTGCGAACCCTCTCCCGCAGTGCCGGTCCAGGTCACACGGACCTGATCACCGGGTAGGACGCCGTACTCGGGAATCACCACGGTCAGGGCATCCTTGGCCGCCACCGGATTCAATTGCTGGCTGGGCGCGGTGCCGGTGGCCTGCTTGACCCTGGGAGCGGACAGGTCCATGGCCGCACGGACCCTATAGGTGCGCAACGGAAAGGTCTGCGCATTGGCTTCATTGGTGGTCTGGCTGAAGTCGGCCTTGAACTCCATGGTCAGGGTGCTGCCGTCCTTCAGTTCTTTCAGATAACTGTAGGCAGCGGAGACGTCATAGTAGCCTTGGCTTATCCAGGTCGGATTGGTCCTCGGACTTCGTGGCGGCGGTGCCCAGATATTCAGGTCATAGGGAGTAGTTCCATCGGCCTTCGTGCCCTTGAGGCGCAGCCACACGTCCTGGTCTGGCGCAATCAGCGGCCAGGTGCCTGCCCGGCAAGTGGCATTGGCGCTGATGGTGTTCAGGTCCAGCTCGCTGCCTTCACCGCCGTTTTCGGCTTGCAGGATCTTCGGCCTGGCGGCCTGTAGATCGCCGGGAGCGAAGGTCTGCACCGCCAGGTTGAGCGCGGCTGAGGGATCGGAGGCTTCGCCGTTGCGAATTACGCTGTAGGTCACCGTCACCGGTTTGCCCAGGTTGTAAGCGAGCACCTCGACCGGAATAGGGATCTCGCGGCTGGTAGGGAGCGCTTGCGCCGGGGTGGTGTGCGAGCCATCTCCCGCGGTGCCGGTCCAGGTCACGCGGACCTGATCGCCGGGTTGGAAACCGTACTCCGGAATCACCACGGTCAGGGCATTTTTGGCCGCCACCGGATTCAATTGCTGGCTCGGCGCGGTGCCGGTGGCCTGCTTGACCCTCGGGGCGGACAGGTCCATGGCCGCACGGATGGTATAGGTGCGCAACGGAAAGGTCTGCGCATTGGCCTCGTTGGTGGTCTGGCTGAAATCCACCTTGAATTCTATCGTCAGGGTACTGCCATCCTTCAGCTCTTTCAGATAGCTGTAGGCGGCGGAGACCTCATAGTAGCCTTGGTCTGTCCAAGTCGTACTGGCGATCGGCCCCCGTGGCGGCGGTGCCCAGATATTCAGGTTATAGGGGGAAGTCCCGTCGGCTTTCGTGCCCTTGAGGCGCAGCCATAGATCCTGGCCCGGCGCAATCAGCGGCCAGATGCCGATCCGGCAGGTGACATTGGCGCTAATACCATTGAGGTCCAGCTCGGAGCCTTCACCGCCGTTTTCGGCTTGCCGAATTTTCGGCCTGGCATCCTGTAGATCGCCGGGAGCGAAGATTTTCACCTCCAGGTGGAACAAATCCGATGGCGGTGACTCGTTGCCGCCGCGAGGGGTGACGGTGTAACTGACCGTCACCGACTGGCCCAGACTGTAGGCAATCACCGACACCGGTAACGGGATCGTCTTCTCGCCTATCGTGCCCACCTCAACCGGTAACGTGGTATAGGAGCCTTCGGCCGGACTGCCGGCCACCCCGGTCCAGGTGACGCGGATCTCGTCGGTACCGCGCATGCCGTCATATTGCGGCACCACCGCTGTCAGCGTGGCCAGCGCCGCAAGCGGATCGAGTTGGTCGCCGGGCGCCTCGGCGATGGCCAAAGCGGGCAGCTCGTTGATACCACCATTCAATGTCAGTGACTGTTTGAAACGAATGCAGTCGAGGCGCAGTGCAAAGTCGCCAATGACATCCGCCGTCGTGGTGATGTTCCAGGTGAGGCCGCTCGCGGTCAGGGGTCGCTCGCCCGTCGGCTCGAGCTGAAGCTTTTGCGCGGGATCGACGCTGAACGCCAGATCCTGACCGATCAGCACGCTGTCGGAGCGTGGTTTGAGGGTCAACTGGTAGGACTGGCCGGGCAGAATCCACCAATGGTCGTCGGGTGAAATTTCCGTTCCGCCAACGCTGAGTTCGAACTGCGCCCATTTGCGGGTCGGGATGGTCTTGACGGCAAAGGCTTGCGTATCGGCTTCAGGCGTGTAAGGACTGTCGACGAGCGCGATGACCGTGGCATCGGCGGCTGGCTGGTAGCCAAACACTGCCACACCCTCCTCGCCGGTGAACAGGGTTTCCAGAAGGTCGCCGTCCTGGCGCCATTCGACGGCGACACCGGGTTCCGGATTGCCGGAGACCGCGTAATGAACGCTCACCTGAAGATCGATGGTTTCCTCTTCCTCGACGCTTGGCCAATAGTCGGGCTGCCCATGGTCGCTGAGGTCGAGCTTGTAGGGCCCGACGATGCAGGCCAAGGCCTCATGGGGCTCGGCATGATAGACACTTTCGAAGCGCAGGGTGGCGGTCCTGCCGTTGACGCTGGGGTCATCGGCATCGTGGCGAATTTCCCAGACCTTGGCGATAGGCTGGGCATCGTCATCCGCGTCGGGCTCTGTCGCTGCCACTTGCAACCCGGCCTGCCCGGCCTCGCTCTGATCGGTAAAGGAGGCATAGGCGCTGGTGCCGGTATAAATCCCGCCGCCAGCCCACCCGCAGTCTTCGGCCACCGGCAGGGAGAGATGATGCGCCCCGCCCCCCCGACAGATCGGCATATAGCGGCGGCCGTCCTTTTCCACCCAATAGCGGGCGCTGCTCCCGTCAAATTCGGGTGCGGGTTCATGGGTGCTCAGCGCCAGCGGCTTGAGATGCACGAACACCGACACACCTTCGGCCATCTCGGGAGAAACATCCGTGCCCAGGGCCTTGCCGGAAAAATGCAACTCACCCGGGCCGGCCGGCCAGCCCGGCTCTTGCGCGACGGGCTGATCACTATCGGGCTCGCTCGTCGCCTCGGCGACGGCGGCGGCATCGAACAGGCCGGACTGAAGGGCCAGGGTCGCCTTGGGCCGAGTGATTTCGTCGTTCAGATCCATTTTGTCATCGCAGATCAGCCAGTCTCGCGGCGGTTCCGCAGCCGCGTTCACGGTGCTCGTCTGCAACTCACGGGTCCAGAAATGCGCCCCACCGTTGAAATACGCCACCACCCTCGGATTGGCGCTCGCTTGCTGCGTCGGCTGATACAGGAACCTGAGTTGATAGCCGGGCGCCGCCGTCAGGCGCAGGTCGATTGGCAGATCGAACTCGATCGCGGCTTCCACTTCGCCATAGAGATAGACATACCGACGCTGGGTGTCATTGCTTGACACGTAGATAAGATCGGCACCGCTGAAGCCTGCTCCCGTGCGTCTCTTCCATTCGGCAGGCCAAGTGCTCGTAGGCAGGTCGGCTGCCGTGCCCAACAGGTTGCGTTTGATCCGTTTTTGCGCGTTCATGTCCACACTCCCCAACAGGTTGTGTTTGCGTCGGTCCGGGCGACTGCGTGCCAGGCTTGAACAAGGCTGGGTGGGTTCCCCGCCCTACTGGCGAAACCCCGTTTCACTTAAAAGCCCTTCGATCTTTTCGGCGAAGTCTCTGCCGCCATCCAGAGCGGTGTATTCCACTTCGACGATAATGTCGGTCAGCGATGCGAGAAGCTGCTCTTGCTTGCCGGGGAGAGCCCGTGGAATAGCGATCTGCCATGAGGAGATCGCGCCGGTTCGTTCAAAGGACGCGTAGCGCTCTTCGTCGAAGGCAAAACGCGAGCCGGTACCGTCATCGTCGAGTCCGTCGGAAACCGCGATTTGCGGCTGGGCGCGCAGGTTGTAGCGCACATAGGTGGTATCGGCATCGGCATGTCGTGGATCGTAGAGATGACGAGCGCCGCCAAGATCGGGTTTGATCAAGAGCTTGCTGGAGATTTGCGTGAGCATCATGCTGACCGTTTCATAGGGGCCGAGCAGCGCCGGCAGCGTGATCGATACACGCCGGATCTGACGCAGATAATGGCCGGGATAGTCGCTGTCGTAAAACCGGCTATCGAGGCTGAAGTCCAGTTTTCCGCTGCTCTGGAGCGTACGAAGTTTATCTGTCCACTCTTCTGGCGCGAAATAGTCGCGCAGCGAGACCATTTTCCTGATCGTCAAGCGCCGTTCATAGCGATGGACAAACGCCGACTCCATGCGCAGCAGGCCAAGTGTCAGCGTCTCGCCGGCCGTGAAGCCATGATGGCTGTCGACCCAGGCGCCGGGCAGGATAAAATGGGTGTCATAATCGCCAATTTCATATTGCCAGCAGGACTGCACCGACAAACACAGGGCGGTCACCGCATCGTAGGTCTGGAAATAAAGCGTGGCCATCTTGCTTTGCATCCAGCGATAGAGCGATGCCCGGGAGGTGCGGGTCTGGGTGAGAAACGCATACATCTCCCTGGCTTGTTCGATGGCGCGCACCTGCTGATTGAGCGAGACCACCGACGCCTTGATCTGGATGGCCTGGGCTTGCAGTTGCTGATTCAGCGCCTCGCGCTCGGCGATCGCTGCGTTGTGCTGGAAGTTCCACTCTTGACGCAAGCGCTGTTGCGAAGCGTAGCGATCATGCAGGCCGCTGTAGAGCGATTCACTTTGACTGTAGGTACTGGCTGCTGCTGCGACAGAATGTGCCGGACCACCGTATTTCATGCCCCCCGAGGCCACACCGAAAATATTGGCAAAGGTTTCCGCCGCGTGTCCGAAACTGCTGCTGATTCCCGAGGTCAAGGCGCCTGTTTTTGCACGCTTCAGATTCTCGCTCGCCTCGATTTCGTCCTTGTTGAGATCCTTCTGGATCAACTTCTCGTAATAGGTTTCTCGCTCAACAATCGCCTGTCGGGAAGCCTCAAGGGCGTCCCACATGGCATCGGCATGACGCTTCAGTTCGACTTGCAGCTCGCGGCTGAAGTCGCCCATCTCGATAAGATGTTCTTGTTGCAGGGTTTCCTGCTCGCAGCGATCCGCCTGTTCGATGTATTGCCGGAGTTGATCGCCAAACCGGCACAGGGTCTGTACCGCTTGTTGCGCACGGGGCAAGATGGCGCTGAAGCGATAAGGCGGGACGACCGGCGGCGTCAGGATGTCCCGCAGGTTGAAGCCGCCACCACCGGCCTGGGCCCGCATCAGGTCCTTGGGGTTGATGGGCGTGTCGTAAAGCGGCAGGTCGATGGGCTTGCCGTCGAGGGTCAGATAGTGCCGCAGGTTGTGCAGGCGTGCTTCCAAAGTGTCCCAGAGATCCAGCAGGTCCCGGTTGATTTCCGGGCGGAAGTCCGGGTGGTCCAGCAGGGGCGCCAAGAGTGTATGGCCGGATGTCAGCGGCAGATTGATCAGCGTATCGACCGATAGCGATGGGCCGAGCGCATCGAAACACTCGAGGTTTCGAGCAGCCTCCAGCTCACTGAGTGATTTTGGCGTCCAGTTGGAGGCCCCGCGCACGTCAGGGGCCGGCCCCATCATGCGCGCCGCCCTCAGGTAGAGCATTTTGGCTTCGGTCAGGCTGTCGCGCGTGAGTTGTCGATAAAGCCAATCTCCCCATTCAATCAGGGTTTCGACATAATCGCGAAAAATCCGTTTGCGATAATGGATCGGGCTGCTGTAGGCGATGGCATCCGGATCGGCGGGCGAGGCCACTTCGAAGCTTGGGTCGCCCGCCATCAGCAACGGACGCGAGCGCCAATAGGCGGTGGTTTCGACCCGTCCCGGATTGATCCTGGCGGACGGGTCGAACAGATAGTGCAACCATCCCAGCGCATCCTCGTAGCTCATTTCGCGGCGCAACCGTACCGCTATCAGATGTGGAAGATGGAAGAATATCTCCCAGAAATAGCGCCCGTTCGCCCCGTGGAAATCGAGAAATTCCGGCTTATCGGCCCCCGGGCGCGGTGGTTCTTCGGTGTGCTGACTGTCCCAGGAGAGCAAATTTTCGATGGAGAGCGCCGCCCGCTCCACCAATTCGCGACCGAATGTGGTGTTCAGGCGGATGGCTTCGACGGTTTTGTCCGCACCGAACTCAGCCCCAAAATCGAGAAACTGACCGGCTTGGCCTTGAACGCTTTCGGGTCCCCTTACAAGCCTCGGCCCATTGAGTCGCGGCGGCTTCAACCTGACCTCGTATTCTTGATAACCCTGGCTCCAGGTGTCGTCCATGTATTCCCCCAACCCGACGGCAACGATTTGCGGATTGCCCGCCAAAGGGGTCAAGTTCAAGTGCAACGCAGCGCCATTAAATCGAAACAGCCGCAGCTCACCGGCAGGCGCCTTGTCTTCGCCTACCCAAATTGGCAGGGCGAGTGGAGCCGCGGATTGAGTACCACGACGAGAGAATTTTTTATTGATTGCAAAGTTGGAACTGCCGTTGCTCGTGATTTTCAGCCAGGTTCCATGAACGCTGTAGTCGTCATCCGCTAGATTGGCCATCTGCCAAAATATATCTCTATAATCGCCATCACTGTTTAACGCCGGAACGGTCGTGGCAACTATCGCGTGCCCTCCATCAAACGTCACGACATGGCCCGCCGCCCCCTGCTCGTTTAAAAACTCGATCCGTGCGGGGGACGTATAATTACCCGACGCAAAATCAATCACTATGCTGTAGTAGGCGGAATGACGGGCTTCGACAGGGGACGGCTCATGGAGACTAATGTCAATATCAATAAAGGCATATTGTGCCAAGAGATTGGGGTGAACCCGCGCGCGTGAATGAGATATCCATTTCTCATACAGTTTCTGCACGCTACCCACTGTGACAAAAAGCTGTTTTCCAGCGATGTTCATTGCCCCTAGAAGTAGGTAGCGTGTGAGCCCAGACGGATGTTCATTGCTTTTAACTCGAATGGACTCGACCGCCCATCCCTTGTAATCGCTGTCTTCGCCCAACAGCGGTAAGCGTCGTTGGAGGTAAGACGGACCTTTATCCGGCTCCTCCCTCGAATATTGCTCAAGCAGGTGATCGATGTGACCACGCTCTTTTTCCGCGAGATCAATGCGGTTCAACAGTTCATCCCACGCGTAATAGCCTGTTGTGCTTTCACCATCGGTGGTCGACAGGATAACGCCGAGCACCATCTGTTTTGCTTCCTTGGTAAGCCCGCTATCGCTAACGATCGCCAGAAGATGATTACCTTCCTCATCGGCGCGTACACGTCGATGGTGCTTACCGAGTGCCACGCTTTTGCGCTCGAGCATGACCGTGTCAACGGTAAAGGGCGGCGCCCAGGTACCACTCAAACTGCGATAGGAGAAGCGAATATCAAACTGGTCCCAGTTAAGTCCCTCACTCCCGCCGATTTCATTGAGGGACGACCGGCTCACCCAGAACACATAAAGCCGGTTGCCAAAGAAGGTCAGGCGCACATTCGTTGCATCGCCAATCCCGGCCTCGATGGGCTCCCATTCGCTCCAGGCACTGGGAGGAACACGTGTTTGCGCCTCGCCGAGAACAATGGCGGCCTTGCGCCAGTAATGTTTGTTATCGCCACGCTTGCGCCCGAGAAAATAATAATCCGCCCGATAAACAGTTGAATCGGACCTAACAAAAGGCCCATCGATATAACCGTTGAGCACATCGATGTCGGCGATATCCTCGAATTTCTCGAGATAGGCGAGAACCGACGATCGTGCCCGCTCAGTGTTGAGGCGCCCCTGCGCCAGATCCCCTTCCAACTGTTGGTAAAACCGTGATTTGACAATGCGCAATTCCGGATCGATATAGTTTTCCGGATAGCTTTGCAGTTTCTGCGCGCCGGCCCAGATCGCATAACGGCTTTCCCACTGGCGCCAGGTTTCGACTTCCCGCTCATCGAAATCCTGCCCGAAACCCGGCTCGTCACCGGAGTAGATACCGTGGATATAGCGCTGCAAGCTGGCGATCCTCTCGCCCACGGCGGAGGTCTTCGGCGCCGTGCCGACATGGTGGTCGAACAGGTGATAGGCGTCGAGATCGGCGGCGCTCGCCAACACATTCGTATCGCCGTCCCGGGCCGCCACGGCGCCCAAATAACATTCAAGGAGCGCTTCCTGGCGCTGCTTGCTCAAGGCTTCGAGTTTCGTCGTAAGATCGGTCATGACCACGCCTCTTGGAAGTTCATTCCTGATGGCTGATCCCCCCTTATGCGCTCTCGACATCGGCGCGGAGGAATCGATGTACGTCTGCAATGCGTAAAAAAACCATTGCCGTGACAGCGCGGCTCAACGTCGCGGTCGTCGGGACGCGGGCTCATCCACTTGGATTTTCGTTCGCAGGATCTGGCTGTACCGGGTGCCTTGCAGTGCCGCGCCAATCGAAAACACCGCTCTGGGATCCGGCAGTTGCCGGCAATCGATCTGCCAGCTCAAGCGTCCGCCCTCGGGAAGCCGACGCATCTGCAAGAAACTCGGATTGGCCACCAGCCCCTGACCGACCGGATTGACGCCGCTCCAGGTCAGGGCAATCTCGCGTTCCGCCGTATCACTGGCGTCGGACCGATCCTCAAGGGTCAATGTGTATTGCTTGCCGACGATGAACGTCAGCGAATCCTGTTCGTCTTCGCTCGCCGGCTGCCCGATCGGCGCCAGGAAGAACCGCCAATGCGGTTCTGTCAGGACATTCACCGTGAATGTCACCGCCTGCCCCGCGGGGACTTCCAGCGTGGCCGAGAGGGTATATTCTCCAGCCCGATCAATCGGCACGGCAAAAACCGCCATGCCTTCGGCATCGGTCCGCGTCTCTTTGCCGCTCCCGCCGCCGTCCATGGCCCATTGCACGGGGTATTCGCCAACCCCCTGAAACACCGTCGCGGAGTCTGCCCCCACCTCGGCTTCCACCCGTACCCGCACATGCACCACCTCACCGGCCTGCGCAATCACCGACACATTGGCCGGTGATGCCGCGGCAAGCCTCGGCACGGGCAGAATGATCATGACCTGTTCGAAAAACTCTGCCCTCTCATCCCCTGCCTGTGAAGGCAACAGGGTCGCTCGAACCGTCATCGCTCCTTCCTTCAGCACGGACGAAGGCAACTCAAGAACCGCGTACCCGTCGACATCAGAAGCAACCGGCTCGCCCGGTTCATAATTCGACTCATCAGCGAATTGCACGCTCCAGTCGATTTGCTCTCCCGGCTTGCCCGCTCCGCTCAGTGAGAGAACGCGGCAGGCGATTGTGACGTCCAGCCCCAGCACATTCGGCCCCTTGAAGCGCAGCCTGTAGCTGCTTTTATCGATAAAGGGCGCATCGATGAAGCGAAACGCCGCAAAACCTTCAAGCTCCAGACCTTCGCCAAGGGTTGCCCGGACCTTCGTGACCCCCTCCTCGTTGCTAAACAACTGGGCATGGGCGACGCCGTTTTCATCGGCAACCGTCGTATCCTTCTTGAACTGGCCGGGCCCCTCGATCACGCTCCAGCGCACACGCCGGTTACGCCCCCAGTTCCCATAACCGTCCCGCAAGATAACGGACAATTCGAACGACTCACGACGGCCGGCCAGTTTGGGTGCAATCTCCTCATCCGGTTTCGGCTGACGCAGGCTCAGCGTTGCCTCGTCGCAGTCGATGGTCACCGCGGGCATGGCAATGCGCTGATCGAGCCCGATGGTTGCAAACACCGTGGCAATGCCCATCTCGGCACTCGATGTCAGCGTGACTTCGACCACACCGTCCGCGTCCGTGTGCGAGATATCCGCATCCAAAGCCCCGGGGCCTGTCAGCGACCAACGTACGCGGATATTGACCAGCGGTTTGCCGCTCAAGTCCCGCACCAGCAGGCGATACACCGCCTGGGCCTTTTGCGGGGCCAAGCTCAGCGCGTTGGCCACCAGACGTGTCCGGTCGACCGAAGCCTCGCTCGTCGCGGCCTGGCCGACCTCGGGGGCATTGCCGGAGCCGCCCACTTGCAGCCGACCGGCGTAGAGGCTGCCGAGCGCGTATTGCACGGCGTTGCGATAGTCTTCCGTATTGGCGGACACCGGCAATCCGCCCAGTTCATGCAGCGCCAGAATGCTGAGCTGGCTCGTGCGGGCCATTTCCAGCATTCGGATAAAGCCATTGAACTGGCTCAGTTGCGTAATCACCCCCGTCGGTGCAATAAAACGTGCGGCCTCCAGCACCTCGCGCGCGCTGATGCCCAACATCTCCGCGACCTTGACCGCGGCCGCATCCTGCATCAGGCGGGCATAATCCTCGCTCTCGGCGATAAGCTCAGGATCAAAGGCCTGCGGATCGTTGACCAGGGACAAATAGTCCATCAATGCCGATGGCGAAGCTTGCATTCGCGACGCGACATCGCGATAGGTTTGCAGGTGGTACAGCGTGGTCAGTGCAATCGCGCCGGTTGCGTCCAGCCCTGGTGCAAATCCGAATGAGTCGGGGGCTTCGGGCCGACCTTCCAACTGCCGCTTGTTCGCCGCATGGCGGCTCAACATTTCGCCATCCAACTCGAACTGACGAACCACATCGGCCAGGCGATGCAAGCTCCCCAGCTTCTGGAGCATGACATCGACATTGCTCCAATCTTCAAAGTCGTCGTCCCCGAGGAGCGCTTCCCGAGGCCGGGCCACAGCACGCAAACGCTGTGCAACCGGATCGGAGCGGCTCAACAGCTGCAAGGCCATCGCGCGCAATGACTCGGCGGGGGTCACCACGCCTTCCGTCTCCCACACCCAGCGCAAAATGTCGTAGACGCTCTGATCGGCCCACTCTATGAGAGGCAGGACAAGATCGGACGCAATCGCCAAGTAGGTGGCTAAATGCTCTTCGACCAGCGCCCGCTGCGAAGCCCGCATCCGGAGAATGACCGCGGTCACGGACTCCACCACCGTATTTTTAAGCGTTTGCGCCTCACCCTGGTCGTCCCCGTGGATAGAATCCTCCTCCCCTTGGGCGATCCTCTCCACCACGTCGGCAACGATGTTGCGAACACTCACCGCGTAATCCGTGTCCGAGCCCGAGACACCGTCAAGCACAATGCCCTGGGCATCGATAACGTCCGTAAGCATTGTCACCCAATCAATCCCGACGGCCGTCGCCACGGCATTCAACGCGGGGGGAACACCGGCTTGCTCCAGGACTTCATTGGTGATGCGAAGACCTCCCAGCATCGTATGTAAACTGGCGACCAATTGCCGTTCACTGTCGCTGGCCACGGGCACTGTCGTGTTTGAGCGCATGGCCCGCACAAACCACGCCAGGTCGATGCCTTTGTCCCGGCACCAGCGCACGCAATCGACAACCGCCATCAACGCTGCGGAAAAATCCGTTGCTCCCAGCGTGGGCAGCGCATCGACCGAAGGGACGCCGGCAATCTGCTTCAAGACCGGCCCCGATTGGCCGAGCATCTGCACAAGCCCGATCAGGACCGTCGGCGGAACATCCAAATAGCGGGCGATGCTGACAATGCGATAGAAGGAGGACAAAATCTCCAGGTTACGTTTGAGCTCCGGCGGGTCATAGCTATTGGCGACAACACGCGCCATATAGGTGAACTCGGACGTATCCAGGCCAAGGCTCGTACAAATCGCCTGGACGGTTTCCCGCCCGTGTTCATCCGTGTTGTCTTCGATCCGTGCGCTGAATGGCGAATTGTCCAGAACCAGGGGCTCGCCCAAAAGCCCATGGTTGACAAAAATGCGGTCGTATTGGGCGACCGTCTCTCCAGCGCCAAAAATCGATACCTTGTCGAGCCAGGCGGCAAAATCCTCCGCGGTCACCGCATAACGCCGCCGCATTTCGCAGAAAACCCCAAGGGCTTTCAGCGTATTGCGCGTAATTTGTGGCGCTCCGTTTTTTTTCTCGGCGTGATGGGCGGCGACAATCAGTTGATCCATCTCTCGAAAAGAGCTCCCGAGCCATCGGCTGAGCCGGATCAGCCGGTGGATCCGGTCCGCGCGTTCATCCGTCAGATTGGCAAGCTGAACGGGTGGATCGACCGGGACGGCTTCCGTGTCCCTGACCTGTCGGAAGCTGTGCGGGTCATGCATAGCCAGCAGGTCAATGGCGGGGTGTTGCGCCCCATTGATGTAAACCGCGCCAAACTCATGGGGGCCGGGCTCCTGCTGGGAAACCGTCGTTTGCGACACATGTCTGGACAAAACCGGCGCGTCTTCCCTGACGGCAAACAACCCGGGAAGCGCGTCCCGCGTTATCCCGGTGCGCGTGCAGAATTCCGCGCTGTCCTCTAAAGCCGCCCTGGAATAGACCCGATAGGTCGTCCAATAAAAGTTCGCTATCTCCTCTTCGTTGCCTGGCCGGGCGCCGTTGAAAAGCGCTTCCAGAAGAAGTTCCCGGCGCGCCGGGCCGATCGGTAAACTCAGCAGGAAGGTATCGTCGCCGCGATCGGTCTGCATGCCTGGGAAGGCAAAATAATGAAAATCCGGATCGGTTGCCCGCGCCAGTTCGCCAAAAGCTGAAACAGACGAGTCAAAAAGCGACAAGATCACTTGAAGCTGCTCAACCCAATGCTCGTAGGGCATGCTCAGCGGATAACGCGCTTTCGCGAGGACCCTGTCCGCCTCGATGGCGTCGGAATCCGATAGCCCCTCGGCATCGAGAAGCGACGCCTCCAAAATCTTCGTCGACAGCGATAACACCGAGCACTCCTGTGTCATCGCCGCGGAGTCAATCAGTTCGGCGGCAATATCCGGCCGTCGAACCTGCAAACGAAAGCGGTTCCCCTCGTCGCCGGCGCCCTCCAGGGCGAGCGCCTTCTTGTAAAGGCTGACCAGGTAGGCCACGGGCGAGGTTCTGGCCTCAATGGCATTCGGACGGGCCATGTTCGACCAGTCTTCGTCAAACTCCATGTCATAACGCGGCCCATCCGTGAGCGAGGCAAAACCGCGGCGCACATCATAGGTCAGGCTATCCGCGCCTCTCAGCTCGCGCTCGCGATACTGCCGCGCCATCCATATCGCCGCGCTCACCGCGCGCTCGTGCAGCTCCTGCGCCTGCCCGATGCGCAAGCCCTGCGCAATCCATCGCTCAGGCTGCTCCCGCGCCAGCTCCAGAATCGAGCCCGCCTGCGCAACAATGGCATGGATGGTTTCGCTTCCAGAGGGATTCAACTGCGACATCAGGGTTGTCGCCAACAGGGCCCGGGGAGCTGAAGAAGGGGTACTGGAAGGCGAGCGAAGATCAGGTGGCATAAAAGTTCTCCGAAGAAAGACTTCCAGACCCACAGCCTGCGCGCGAAACTACCCAGTAAAACTACAAGCCCAACGCACAGCCAAGAGCTGAGCCTTGCCGGCGATCAATACCATCCGCCTGCCTACGATGGGCCTTGCTTGTGAACATGTATCCGGACTCGCGCTTGGAGTCCAACTGTTAGCCGTCATCTGTCCTGTTGGAAATCAGTGGCGACCATGGAATGAGGTAAGCACAGGTTTTTGCTTCCAGCAACTGCAAGACGTCGCCTGATTTCATCGTCACGGAGCCAGTCATTGCCCTCCCACGGCGACCGTAAAATACCCTGTTGCCCCCCCCCCTCGGAGCTGGCTTGCCGGCGATGAGGCCCGTCAGCCATGCACCGCCCATCCGGCCGCCATCGCCAGCAAGCCGGCACACAGGTTATGGACTGTTGAACAGGCGCAAACCGCCGGAAAAAGAATGCACATCCGCCTCTTGTTCCAAACGATAAAGATCCAGTTGAGCCTCCCGACGCAACCACGCGGCATCCAGCACCGGCTCCGCCCCCCGGGCTGGCCGCTTGATTCCATCGCCACGCACCAGTGCACTGCGCAAAATGGCAAAACGTGCCCGATTGATATGCCCGCCGGAGCCATAGGTGCCGGCCTTGCCCAACTTCGCGGCGACCCCGGTATCACCACCGAACCAACCGACACCGATACCCAGGCGCGCCATGATAAAGGCATGATCGCGAAGAATCGCCGCACAGCCCTGGATCAGCTCGACAAACGCCTGGGTCGCGATATCCATGGCCTCCAGGCCGTGCAACTGGGCAATGCGCTTACCGACCCATACCCCTTTGGTCCTGAGCAGCAACGCATCGACGCAGTCATGGGCCAGCTCGACTCGGCGCCGCGGTTCGGGCTCGTGCAACAGTGCCTGCCTGAGGGTCTGCAAGGCAAAGGCCATGGGCACCGCGCCCTGGGGCCGCATCCGTCGCGAGGGCAGCACATGGCGGAGCAAATGATGCAGACCGAACAGACTCTCCGGCTGCAGGAACAAACGGGCCTGGGCGGACAGCGGTTGCCAGGCCACCTCCTGCAACAGGCCGAGCATCTGCGTCAGGTCCGCGGACTGGAGGCGCAAGGCCAACTGAGTGGACGCCGGCAATGGCGCCCGAAGGCCGGAACGTGTGGGAGTCGTCATGGGGCGCCGTGGTCATTCCGCTAAAAGACCCCAGTCTGACCAGCGCCCCGCCATCGATCTTGCAATAACCGATCAGCCGGCTGACCGGCTCAGGCCACCAGGTCCCGCGCCGGACGGCGCCCTACCAACATCAGCAAGGCGCCCAGGGAAAGCCCGATCAACATCACGCCGTAGCCGTCGGTCGTGGTGATCAGGCCGAGACGCTGGCACAGGTTGCCCGCCAGCAACGCCGGCAGGCAGAACGCCAGGTAGCTCAGCGCATAAAAGGCCGACATCAGCCCCGCCCGCTCGTGGGGCAAGGCCAGCGGTACCACACTGCGCAACGCGCCGAGGAAACCCGAACCGAAGCCGCTGCCCGCCACCAACGTGGCGAATAAAAACAGCACCAGGCTGGCGCTGTGCACCGCCAGCAGAATCAGGCTGACGCCGATGGCCAGCAGCGCGGCCCCCAGGCGCAGGACCTTTTGCGCCGGACGATTGCGCAGGGTGAAGATCGCCAACGCACCGCTGAGGGTCAGCACCGCCACCAGCACGCCACCGATCAGGTTCGAGGTCGAACCGGTCGCGGCACGTACCAGCGAAGGCGCGAGGGACAGGTAGAACCCACCCATGGCCCAGACCGCGACATCCACCGGCAAGGCGATCCACAGGGCCTTACGCGCTTGCGGCGGTACGTGCAGGGTTGGGCGCAACGACGCCAGGGCGCCCGGCTGCGCACTGACCGTTTCCGCCAAGCGCCAGACAAACAGTGCCTGCATCACCAGCAGGCCGAACAGAACCCAGTACACCAACTGCATGGGCTGTGGCGCGAACTCCACCAACAAACCGGAACCAAGGCCACCACAGGCCATCCCCAGCAATGGCGCAATACTGTTGATCAGCGGGCCCTTGCGGTTGTCGTTGTCCAGCAGGGACGCACCCAGTACGCTGGTGGCCATGCCGGTGGCAAAGCCTTGCAGCGCCCGCGCGGCGATCAGCCACGCGGCACTGTCGGCGGCGATGAACAACCACATCGCGCCGATATCCAGCACCAGCGCGGCAAAGATCACCGGCCGGCGGCCCAGATGGTCGGACAACGAACCGACCGTCAGCAGCGCCGCCAGCAGACTCAGGGCATACACCGCGAAGATCAGCGTCAGGGTCGCCGCGGAAAATTGCAGGGTTTCCTGATACAGGGGGTACAAGGGCGTCGGTGCGCTGGAGGCGGCCAGGAAGGTCAGCAAGGTGAGTGATAGGAACACTAGGCTGGCGCGTTTGGAAACGGGCGTTTCGAGGCTATTGGACATGGACACACTCCACAGGAGAAAGCGCAAAAGCTAAAATATTGCTTTTGCGGAGTGTGCTACGGCCTTTTTCTTAAAGCAAATTCTTTGTGTTAAGGTTTTGGCATGGCAATCAAAGAAAGTGTACGTCCGGGTGGTCGCAGCGCTCGGGTACAGGAATCGATTCATCAGGCAGTCCGTATGCTTCTCGAAGAGCAGGACCGCGCGAGCCTGACCGTTCCGCAGATCGCGGCGCGGGCCGGGGTTACGCCTTCGACCATCTATCGGCGCTGGGGCGACCTGGCGGCGTTATTGGCGGATGTCGCCCTGGCGCGCATGCGCCCGGAAGTCGAGCCGGCCAATACCGGCAGCCTGCGCGGTGACCTGCGGGCCTGGGCTGAGCAGTATCTGGATGAAATCAGTTCGGAACCGGGCCGGCAGATGATGCGTGATGTGCAATGCCGGCCCACCACTGGCTATTGCACGACCATTCTCGGCGGGCAGTTGCAGAGCATTGTCGATCGTTACCCGCAGGCTGCGCTGCCCAGCGTCGAGCGCCTGCTCGACCTGATCGTCGCGCCGACGGTGTTCCGGGTATTGTTCGCGGACAAGCCGTTGAGTGTCGAACACTTGCACCGGCAGATAGAGATCGCCCTCACCTCTGCGTAGACAACACCGTCTTGCCCCTTGACTCGCCAGCACGGTCAACGCGGTCATTGTGGGAGCCGGCTTGCCGGCGATGAGGCCAGTGAGCCTTGCAGCGCCCATCCGGACGCCATCGCCGGCAAGCCGGCTCCTACAAATCGGTGTTCCAACGCAACAATATCGTCGCGCCCGAAACCCTGGGCAAGGCTGCGACCTTGGTCGACACTGACGCCGCCCGGCCATCGTGCGAGACTGTAGCGCCAGGGCCGGACTGCCCTGGGGATGTCTTTTGCCGGGAGTTTCCATGTCGCTGTCCAGCGGGCTGATCGCCGCCGTCGCCCTGGCCTATATGGCCATCATGTTCGCCATCGCCTTTTATGGCGACCGCCGTAGCGCGCCCCTGCCGCCACGTATGCGGGCCTGGGTGTACAGCCTGTCGCTGGCCGTCTATTGCAGCAGTTGGACTTTCTTCGGCGCGGTCGGCCAGGCCGCCGACCAGCTCTGGGCCTTTCTGCCGATCTACCTGGGCCCCGTGCTGTTGCTGGTGCTCGCGCCCTGGGTCCTGCAAAAGATGGTGCTGATCAGCAAACAGGAAAACATTACCTCCATCGCCGACTTCATCGCCGCCCGCTATGGCAAATCGCAATCCCTGGCAGTGGTGGTGGCACTGATCTGCCTGGTCGGCGTGCTGCCGTATATCGCCCTGCAACTGAAAGCCATCGTCCTCGGCGTCAACCTGTTGATCGGTGCCGGCGCCGACGCCATGGGCGTGCGCGCCCAGGACACGGCGCTGGTGGTGTCGCTGATCCTGGCGCTGTTCACCATCGTCTTCGGTACCCGCAACCTCGACGCCACCGAACACCACCGCGGCATGGTGCTAGCGATTGCCTTCGAATCCCTGGTCAAACTGTTTGCCTTTCTCGCCGTCGGGGCCTTCGTGACCTATGGCCTCTACGACGGTTTCGATGACTTGTTCGACCAGGCCCGCACCTCGGCGCTGCTCGCCGAATACTGGGAGGAAACGGTCAACTGGCCGTCCATGGTGGTACAGACCGGCGTGGCGATGATGGCGATCATCTGCCTGCCCCGGCAGTTCCATGTCACCGTAGTGGAGAACATCGAACCCCAGGACCTGCGCCTGGCCAAGTGGGTGTTCCCCGCGTACCTGATCCTCGCGGCATTGTTCGTGGTACCGATTGCCCTGGCCGGACGCATGATGCTGCCCATCGATGTCTTGCGCGATTCCTACGTTATCAGCCTGCCCCTGGCCCAGGCCCATCCGGCGCTGGCCTTGCTGGCCTTTATCGGTGGCGCTTCGGCGGCCACCGGCATGGTGATTGTCGCCAGTGTCGCGCTGTCGACCATGGTCTCCAACGACATGCTGCTGCCCTGGCTGCTGCGACGACAGAACTCCGAGCGGCCATTCGAAGTATTCCGCCACTGGATGCTCTCGGTGCGCCGGGTCAGCATTGTCGCCATTCTTCTGCTGGCCTACGTCAGCTACCGCCTGCTCGGCTCGACCGCGAGCCTGGCAACCATCGGCCAGATCGCCTTCGCCGCCGTGACCCAACTGGCGCCGGCCATGCTCGGCGCACTGTACTGGAAACAGGCCAACCGCCGCGGCGTGTTTGCCGGTATCGCCGGCGGTACCTTCATCTGGTTCTACACCCTGGTCCTGCCGATCGCCGCCCACAGCCTGGGCTGGTCGCTGACCCGTTTCCCCGGGTTGGCCTGGCTCCACGGCAATCCGCTGAACCTGCCGATCAGCCCCCTGACCCAAGGCGTGGTGCTGTCGCTGGCGGGCAACTTCACCCTGTTCGCCTGGGTCTCGGTGCTGTCGCGTACGCGGGTCTCCGAGCACTGGCAGGCCGGACGCTTTATCGGCCAGGAAATCAACGCCCGGCCCAGCGCTCGCTCGATGCTGGCGGTGCAGATCGACGACCTGCTGACCCTCGCCGCGCGCTTTGTCGGCGACGAACGCGCGCGCCAGAGCTTTATGCGTTTTGCTTATCGCCAAGGCAAGGGCTTCAACCCGAACCAGAACGCCGACAGCGACTGGATCGCCCACACCGAGCGCCTGCTGGCCGGGGTCCTCGGGGCCTCTTCGACCCGCGCGGTGGTAAAAGCCGCGATCGAAGGGCGGGAAATGCAACTCGACGATGTCGTCCGGATCGCCGACGAAGCCTCCGAAGTGCTGCAATTCAACCGGGCCTTGCTGCAAGGCGCCATCGAAAACATCACTCAGGGCATCAGCGTGGTCGACCAGTCGCTGAAACTGGTGGCCTGGAACCGGCGTTACCTGGAACTGTTCAACTATCCGGACGGCCTGATCAGCATCGGCCGACCGATTGCCGATATCATCCGCTACAACGCCGAACGCGGCCTGCTCGGCCCCGGCGAGGCCGAAGTGCATGTCGCGCGGCGCCTGCACTGGATGCGCCAGGGCCGCGCGCATACCTCGGAGCGGCTGTTCCCCAACGGCCGAGTGATCGAGCTGATCGGCAACCCGATGCCCGGCGGCGGCTTTGTCATGAGTTTCACCGACATCACCGCGTTCCGCGAGGCCGAGCAGGCCCTCACCGAAGCCAACGAGGGCCTGGAACAGCGCGTTGCCGAACGGACCCACGAACTGTCGCAACTGAACGTCGCCCTGACCGAGGCCAAGGGCACCGCGGAGTTGGCCAACCAGTCCAAGACCCGCTTCCTCGCGGCGGTCAGCCATGACCTGATGCAGCCGCTGAACGCCGCTCGCCTGTTCTCCGCCGCCCTTTCCCACCAGGACGACAGCCTGTCCCCGGAGGCCCAGCAACTGGTCCAGCACCTGGACAGCTCGCTGCGCTCGGCCGAAGACCTGATCAGCGACCTGCTGGATATCTCACGCCTGGAAAACGGCAAGATCACGCCCAATCCCAAGCCCTTTGCCCTCAATGAGCTGTTCGACACCCTTGGTGCGGAATTCAAGGCCCTGGCCCAGGAGCAAGGCATGAACTTCCGGGTCCGTGGCAGCCACTTGCCGGTGAACAGCGATATCAAGCTGTTACGGCGGATCCTGCAGAACTTCCTGACCAATGCCTTCCGCTACGCCAAGGGCCCGGTGCTGCTTGGGGTCCGGCGCCGGGGCGGCGAGCTGTCGCTGGAGGTCTGGGACCGCGGGCCGGGCATTCCCGAGGACAAGCTCCAGGTGATTTTCGAGGAGTTCAAACGCCTCGACAGCCACCAGACCCGCGCCGAAAAAGGCCTGGGGCTGGGCCTGGCGATTGCCGACGGGCTCTGCCGGGTACTCGGGCATCGCCTGCAAGTGCGCTCCTGGCCGGGGCGCGGCAGCGTGTTCAGCGTCAGTGTGCCGATTGCCAGTCATCCGGCGAGTACGGCCGGCCACAACACGCCCCTCAACGGTCAGGCGCTGAGCGGTGCGCAGGTGTTATGCGTGGATAACGAGGACAGCATCCTGATCGGTATGCACAGCCTGCTGACCCGTTGGGGCTGCCGGGTCTCGACCGCACGCAATCGCGAGGAATGCGCGGCCTTGCTCGATGGCGGCCTGCGTCCGCAACTGGCGCTGGTGGACTATCACCTGGACGACGGCGAGACCGGTACCGGCTTGATGACCTGGATGCGCACGCGCCTGGCGGAGCCGCTGCCCGGCGTGGTGATCAGCGCCGACCTGCGCCCGGAAACCGTCGCGCAGGTGCATGGAGCGGGTTTGGAGTACCTGGCCAAGCCGGTGAAGCCGGCGGCGTTGCGGGCGTTGTTGAGTCGGCATTTGCCCCTCTGAAAACTTCACCGGCCCTATCGCCGGCAAGCCGGTATCTACAGGTCGATGTCTCAGCGCAAATCATCGCCGCTGCCCCGATCCTTGTAGGAGCTGGCTTGCCAGCGATAGCGTCCGCAAAGTCGATGCAGGGCTTGCGGGCCTCATCGCTGGCAAGCCAGCTCCACAAAGACCGCGTCCAGCCAGGCCGGTTACTCCGGCAACTGCATCACTCCGTCCTCATCGGTCATCGCCCGCTCCAGCAACTCCGCCGGCAGGCTCTTGCTCGCCCGCGCGCCCAACAGCTTGAGCTGTTCGCTGCGGCTGACCAGGTTGCCACGCCCGTCCGTCAGCTTGTTCCTGGCGGCGGCGTAGGCCTTGTCCAGTTGCTGGAGACGATTGCCGACCTCGTCCAGGTCCTGGATGAACAGCACGAACTTGTCGTACAGCCAACCCGCGCGCTCGGCGATTTCCCGGGCGTTCTGGCTCTGGCGTTCCTGCTTCCAGAGGCTGTCGATCACCCGCAAGGTGGCAAGCAAGGTGGTCGGGCTGACAATCACGATATTGCGGTCGAACGCCTCCTGGAACAGGTTCGGCTCGGCTTGCAAGGCCGCCGAGAACGCGGCTTCGATGGGCACGAAGAGCAAGACGAAATCCAGGCTGTGCAAGCCTTCCAGGCGTTTGTAGTCCTTGCCGGCCAGGCCCTTCACATGGTTGCGCAGCGACAGCACATGCTGTTTGAGCGCCGCCTGGCCGATCACCTCGTCATCGGCGACAACGTATTGCTGATAGGCGGTCAGGCTGACCTTCGAGTCCACCACCACCTGCTTGTCACCCGGCAACAGGATCAACACGTCCGGCTGGAAACGCTCGCCATCCGGTCCTTTCAGGCTGACCTGGGTCTGGTACTCGCGGCCCTTTTCCAGCCCGGCATGCTCAAGCACCCGCTCAAGAATCAACTCGCCCCAGTTGCCCTGGGTCTTCTGCCCCTTGAGCGCCCGGGTCAGGTTGGTCGCTTCATCGCTCAGGCGCAGGTTCAGCTGTTGCAGACGCTCCAGCTCCTTGCCCAGGGAAAAGCGTTCGCGGGCTTCCTGTTGATAACTTTCTTCCACGCGCTTTTCAAAGGACTGGATGCGCTCCTTCAACGGATCGAGCAATTGTCCGAGGCGTTGCTGGCTGTTTTCGGCAAACCGCGCCTCACGCTCATCGAAGATCTTTCCGGCCAGTTCGGCAAACTGCGCACGCAGCTCATCCCGCGAGCCCTGCAGGTCGTCCAGGCGCTGCTGATGGCTGTCCTGCTGCTCCCGCAGCTCAGCACTCAACGACGCCGCCTGGGCATCCAGGCGCCGCAGCTCGGCCTCTTTCTGGGCGCGCTCGAGGTTCCAGGCATGGGCGGCGTCGCGGGCGTTGTCACGCTCGATCTGCAGTAACTCGACTTCCCGGCGCAACGCCGCCAGTTCTGCCTGCTTGACCGTATTGGCCTGGCTCAGGTCGCTGACCTCGTCACGGCAGGCATCCAACTGGGCACTGAGACCGTCCGCCGCCAACCGGGCACTGCTCAAACGCTCGTCCAACAGCAGCAACTCGGCCTGGGCAACACTCGCCCGGCGCTGCAACTGCCAGGCCAGCGCCAGCAACGGCAACGCCGCGCCCGCCAAACCGAGCAAGAGACTGGTCAGATCCAACGCCATAAGAACTCCCAAAGGGCCAACGAACGGTAAAGAATCAAGGGTAACGAACGTGATCGCCCCTGGACAGTTCGGCCCAGATGGAAATCGTATCGGCCCTGAACGAGGGCAGGGAAGCCAAGCGAAATTTCATGTAGCAGTACATGCCATATCGCAGGGCGCGCCACTCTACGCTGTTTTTCGTACGGGTAAAGTCGAAAAAACCCGGCATGCCCGGGCTAGAGCAAGCGCTTGGGACAATCCACAGAAGCTGTGGATAACTCAGTGGACAACCCTCCTCCAACCCTCGCAAAGCCGCATGGAATGGGGCTCGCAGTCAAACTGTCGATTTTTTCACCAATAAAAAAAGACGATATTTTTCATTGACTTGTATTGGCGATACAGGCATTCGAGGGACAGATTGCGCAGATGACAGTCAGGTGACAAGCCGTGGCCCAATTGTGCACAAGTAGTGCGATAACCGTTATATCGACGCACCTTTTTTGCACAGGCATGGCCATTCGCTCGCCAACGCCGCCTCTGGCACCGGCACATCGCCCTCTTTCGTGCCGCCTCCCGCCAGCGGGATCCTGCCTCGACGCCAAGGCAGCCCCCTGGACAATATTTTTCGCTAACACACTTCCCTTATTCATTTCAATGCGATAGTATCCGCACCGTTAGTACCAAGCTGAAAGTCAATTCTGGTCGAACATACCCTCATAAGCACTATCCAAAATGGATCAGTCGCTCGAAACAGGGATCGACCCCTCGATGGTTTCCAGGTAAATCTTCTCCAGTACAGCCTTATGAAAGGCGGCTGCCGAAAATGATTACTCTGACCGAACCAACCTGCAAGATTGATCAGGATCTTCACCCCGGGCCCAGAACCTTTGCCCTTGTTGTGACTGCCTGCCCTCCTAAGTACCTACCTGCCAGCCCAAGCGCCACTTAACTTCATGCGCTTCAACTGGCGGCTTTGTTCCAGTCAGGTTCTTCGTCCGATCCATAATGGTTCGACGCTACTGGAACGTTTTAACGTTGCACGGATCAGATTCCGTGTCATTTGCAGGAACACCTAATAATTATGTCGACTCAAATCCATACCCAGGATGCCATTCGCACCCTGACCAACGCCTTCGCACCGATGAACTGCCTGATCATGGCCGCTCGCAAAGGCTGCTTCAGCTTCACACTGGTCAACGAACACGGTATCGCTCGTCACAGCGAACGCTTGTATCCCGACCAGTACTCCAGCGCCGAACCGCTGCAAGCGATCATCGACCGCACGCGCCAAGCCCTGGTTGCCTGAAGTTCGAAACAAGCTGTAACCCAAAAGCCCGGCCTTTGTTGCCGGGCTTTTTATTGCCTGAAGTTTCGCGATTTTGGCTGTATGACTAAGCACGAATAAATATATAAGCCATGTGCTCATGGCTTAAATATTTTAAAAACAGACCTTTACAGCAAAGATATGACACTACACTTCAACTCAAGCGGCCCGGGCCGCTTCCGGCGGGCCTGAACGCCTCCACCGCTACCAGAGGCCAGGCCACGCCGACCAATAAAAAACGCCGATCACACGGCAGGAACATCGAGGGTGTCATGGGTATTGCCGCCAGGGAATTGCGCCTTTATGTGATTCGTCCGACCCTGCTGTACCTGGGCCGGCACAGCCCGAGCGCCGAGGCGCTGCTGCTGGGCATCGCCGCCAGCCAGTCCGACCTTGGCTCAGCCCTGCACGACCGGCGTGGCCATGGCCTGTATTGCATCGACGAGAACCGCCATGCCGCGTTATGGGACCGCTATCTGGCCCCGGACCCGGAATTGGCCAGCCTGGTTCGCGGTCTCGCCAGCCAGCACGCCTTTTTAAGCAGCCCAAATCTGGAGCTCGCGGTAAATCTTCGTTATGCCACCGCCATCGCCTGGCTGCTGGTGGAAGAACACCACCCTCACCTGCCCGCCATCGACGATCTGCTCGGTATGGCGCGGATCTGGCGACAGACTTTCCAGCCACAAGGACGCTTAAGGGACTTCACCCGCGCCTGGCGAAGTTGTGACTCGTCGGTCACTCCGATCGCCTGTTAGAGCCCATACCGAGTTTCTGGAAAAACCCACCTACTTTGGTCGGATTGTCCTACAAAACCGCTCTATCTTCAGCAATACAGCCTATGGCGTCGAAGCGAAAATGTTGGTAGTTTTCGCTTCGGTGATCACCACGGAGTTCTAATAATGAAAAAAGTAATGCTCAAGACCACACTCAGCCTCGCCGTTGCTCTGGCATCCACCCAGTTGTTCGCGAGTGGCTTTGCCCTCAACGAACAGAGCATCAGCGGGATGGGGACCGGTTATGCGGGTCGATCTTCTTCTGCCGAAGATGCAAGCACCGTTTACGGCAACCCTGCCGGTATGTCCCTGCTCGGTCGCGATCAAGTGACTGCAGGTGTTGCAACCATCGATGCCAAGACCGATATCAAGAACGCCAGCGGCGGTCGCCGAGGCGGCACCAACGACGGCGATATGGTCCCTTTCACTTCCGTACCCAATGGCTTCTTCGTCAAACAGCTGGGTAACGGCTGGGCAGTGGGTCTGGGTGCTTACGCGCCTTTCGGCCTGATAACCGATTATGAAAGTGGCTTTGCTGGCAGTAACTACGGCCAGAAGAGCGAAGTCAAAGTTGTCACCCTGCAACCGACTGTCAGCTATGCCATCAACGATATGGTGTCTATCGGCGGCGGCCCGACCTTTAACCGTATGAGCGGCGAACTGAGCTCCACGACGGCGACTGGCGGTTTTGTGGACGTCAAAGGCGACGACACGGCGGTGGGTTACAACATCGGTGTGATTGTCCAACCAACCAACACCACCCGCCTGGGCCTGACCTACCATTCCAAGGTCAGCTACTCGCTGGATGGTCACACCGCCCTCAGCGGCGCGGGCTTCGGTCCCTTCAACGGTACCCGCTACAAGGGTTCCCTGGATATCACCACGCCAGAAAACGTCGACTTCTCGATCACCCAGAAACTGGATGATCAGTGGACGGTCTATGGCGGTGCCACCTGGACCCGCTGGAGCCGCCTGCAAAACATCACCATCAACAACCAGGGCGTTTCGCCGCTCCTCGGTGGCTCTGCCGGCCCGATCGGCACCATCACCGAACAACAGAACTGGCATGACACCTGGGCCTCGGCCATCGGTGTTTCCTACCGGGTCAACAAGGAATGGGTCCTGCGCAGCGGCTTGTCGGTTGACCAGGCGCCAACCAACAACACCGATCGTTCCGTGCGTATCCCGACCGGTGATCGCCGCGCCATCAGCTTCGGTGCTGGCTGGAGCCCAACCGATGACCTGACCATCGACCTCGCCGTCTCCTACCTCAAGGAAGAAGACGTCAACGTCAACCTCAACATCCCGGGTAAAGGCGCCTACAGCTCCACGTACGAAAACAGCGCATGGGGCTACGGCCTGGGCGCCACGTACAAGTTCTGATTCACAACGAGCCTGAACCACTCAGTTGTTGGATAGAAAAAACCCGCATCGTCTGATGCGGGTTTTTTATTGCCCCCTAGCAAGCACCCATCCCCAGTTGCATCAACGCCAGGCCGCCTTGATGCCAGCCCCACCAGGCCAGCGCCAGCAGCAAGGCGATCACCGCCAGGGCCAGCAGCCGCGACCAGAAGGCACTCATGCCAGGCCTGCCTGCGCCTGTAACCGCGCCACGGGCCGCTCACGCACCGGCCAGTTCAAGGCCGCCGCCAGCAAGCTTAGAAGGATGGAGACCTGCCAGATCAAGTCGTAGCTGCCGGTACGGTCATAGACCACGCCGCCCAGCCAACCGCCGAGGAAGGCCCCCAACTGATGGAACAGGAAGACGATCCCACCGAGCATGGAGAGATTGCGTACCCCGAACAGCGTCGCCACGGTGCCATTGGTCAGGGGTACCGTCGACAGCCAGAGAAAACCCATCACCATGCCGAACAGGTAGGCACTGAACTGCGTCACCGGCGCCCAGAGAAACACCGCGATCACCACCGCCCGTGCCAGATACAGGGCGGTCAACAGACGTGGTTTGGAGATCCGTCCGCCGAGCCAGCCGGCCGTGTAGGTACCGAAGATATTGAACAGGCCGATCAGCGCCAGCACCGTGGTTCCAACGGTGGCCGGCAAATGCTGGTCCACCAGGTAGGCCGGCAGGTGCACACCAATAAATACCACCTGGAAACCGCAAACAAAAAAACCGAACGCCAGCAACCAGAAGCCGGAATGGGAACAGGCCTCGCGCAGCGCCTCGGACAGGGTCTGCTCGCCCTCGAGCTTGGGCAGCGGCTTGTCCTTGAGCAGGCTCACCAGCGGCACGATCAGCGCCACCAGCACACCCAGCACCAGCAACGCCGTCGACCAGCCAAGCCAGCCAATCAGGCCCAGGGTGCCCGGCAGCATGGCGAACTGACCGAAGGAGCCGGCGGCACTGGCGACGCCCATGGCCATGCTGCGCTTCTCCGCTGGCACGGCACGCCCGACCACGCCGAGGATCACCGAGAACGAGGTCCCCGACAGGCCGAGACCAATCAGCAGGCCGGCACTCAGGGACAGGCTCAGCGCGGAGTCGGACAGGCCCATGCAGACCAGTCCGACGGCGTACAGCACGCCACCGATCAACACCACTTTTGCCGCACCGAAGCGGTCGGCCAGGGCCCCGGTGAAGGGTTGCGTCAGCCCCCAGATCAGGTTCTGCAAGGCAATGGCAAAGGCGAACACTTCACGGCCCCAGCCGAACTGCGCGCTCATCGGCGGCAGGAACAACCCGAAACCGTGCCGTATCCCGAGGGACAGCGCGAGGATCAGCGCGCTCCCGAGCAGAATCCAACCACTGGCACGCCACATCGATGTCATTGTTATGCTCCATTAGCGGGTATATACCCGCTTTATTCAAATAAAACGGCGATTACTCGCCGCTTGCCAACTCTTCCAGCAAGGCCAACAGAGTCGCGCGTTTTTCATCCCCGAGACGCTCCACCAGACGCTGCTGCGAGGCTTCCCAGGCCGGCTGGGCGGCCACCAGTCGCTCGGCCCCGGCATCGGTGAGCCGGACCAGGCGATTACGCTGGTCGGCGCCTTCGGTCAGGGCCACCAGACCGTCACACTCCAGTACCCGCAGGTTGCGCCCGAGGGTGCTGCGATCCAGGCCCATGGCTTCGGCCAGGCTGGAAATGCTCGGCTGGTCGAGACGCTTGAGATTGCACAGCAGAGAATACTGGGCAACATTGATCCCGAAGCCGTCGAGAGCGCCGTCGTAATGCCTGCTGACGCCACGAGCGGCGCGACGCAGGCTGATGCATAAGCAATCGGTTGATAACATAGCGTGTGTATATACCCGCAACACAGTAAAAACAAGTTTGAGCGATCTATCAGCGGTGTGGCGAATGACGCCATCGCCGGCAAGCCGGCTCCTACAGGGTGGTGGCGGTGTGGCAAATGTCGTGACCGTCGCGGCCCCTGTAGGAGCCAGCTTGCTGGCGATAGCATTCGCAAGATCGCCGAACAACCGTCAGACCAGCGCCAAGCCCACCAACACCACCATCTCCAGCAACTCCAGCAACGCCCCCGCCGTATCGCCTGTCGTACCGCCCAATCGCCGCATCATCAGCTGCCGCAACCAGCAGAAGCCCAGCACCGCCAGCCCGACCGCCCAAGCGCCCTTGATCCCGGCCAGCAGCCCACAGAACAGCACACTCACCAGCAACACATACCAGCCAGCCCGGCGCGGCAGATGATCGGCCAACGCCTGTCCCAACCCGCCGGCACGCACATAGGGGGTGGTCAGGAACAACCCGAGCAAGGCGCTACGGCCGATCAGCGGCACCAGCAGCAAGGTCACCGTCTGCTGGCGCTCGATCAACGCCAGCAAGGCGCAGAACTTCAACAACACCACCAGCACCAGCGTAACCACGGCAATCGGCCCGCTGCGCGGGTCCTTCATGATCAACAAGGTCCGTTCACGATCACCGAAACCGCCCAACCAGGCATCCGCGCTGTCAGCCAGGCCGTCCAGGTGCAGGCCGCCGCTGAGCAGCACCCAAGCCGTCAGCAGCAAAGCACCATGGAGCAACAACGGCGCGCCCGCCAATGCCCAATCGAGGGCATAAAGGACGGCGCCGAAGAGTAACCCCACCAACGGGTAGCAAAGCAACGACCGTCCCATGTCCCGGGGTTCCGGCATTCCCGGCAAGCGAATAGGCAGACTGCTGAGAAACTGCAAGGCGATCCAGAACGGCAAGCGGTTCACCGCGCCTCCCTCAACCCACCGTCCGCCGCCACCTGCAAGGCGAACAAAGCGCCATGGGCCACCTCGACCTGCAGCAACTGCTGACGTGGCAACCCACGAGCCTGGGCCAGCAAAACCTTCATCACCCCGCCATGACTGATCAACAGCAGGCGCTGGCCGGTATAGCGTTGCCGCAAGCGCGCCACCGCCGCCAGCACTCGCTCGGCAAACTGCTCCACCGGCTCGCCATCAGGCGGGGTAAAGCCATAGGGATCGGACCAGAACCGGCCCAGATCATCGGCGTCCGTCTCCATCAACGCTGCCGCGCTCTGCCCTTCCCAGGCACCAAAATGCAACTCGCGCAGGTCGCGCTCGATCTCGACCGCAAGCCCCAGGCGCGCGCCCAGTTCCTCGGCAAAACGCGCACAACGCTGCAAAGGCGAACTGATCAAGCAATCCCAAGGCCCTTGCTGCGCCACACCGGCCCGCATCTGTTCCCAGCCCTTGAGCGTCAAGGCATCGTCCAGGCTGCCGCGCAAGCCGCCACCCAGTTCGGTTTCGCCGTGACGCAGCAGGTCCAGGCGCAAATTCATGCCGGGCGATCGGCCACGGCCGCCTCGGCAAAGGTCGCCATCTGCCCGTGCAGGTCGCAGGCCAAGCGCACCAACGGCACCGCCAGCGCCGCACCGCTGCCTTCGCCCAGGCGCAGGCCCAGATCGAGCAAAGGCTCGGCCAGCAGGCTTTCCAGGACATGCCGATGCCCGCGCTCGGCGCCACGGTGGGCGAAGATCAGCCACTGCCGACACTCGGGATTCAAGCGCACCGCGACCATCGCCGCGACAGTGCAGATAAAGCCGTCGACCAGCGCCGCCACGCCTTCCTGGGCACAGGCCACATAGGCCCCGGCCAGCGCCGCGATCTCAAAGCCGCCCAGGCGGAACAAGGCCTGCAACGGATCGTCAGTATGCTCGGCATGCAGCGCCAGCGCCCGCTCGATGACCTGCGCCTTATGGCTGACACCGGCCGGGTCGAGCCCGGTGCCAGGGCCGGCCAACAACGCCGCCGGGCATTTCAGCAGCGCACAGGCCAGCGCACTGGCCGAAGCCGTGTTGCCGATGCCCATTTCGCCACCGATAAACAACTCGCTGCCCGCCGCCACCGCACGCCGCACGCTGTCACGCCCGGCGTCCAGCGCCAACCGGCCCTGGGCTTCGCTCATGGCCGGGCCCTGGGCGAAGTTCGCGGTACCGGCGCCGATCTGCAGATGACGCACGCCCGGCAGATTGAGCATCGGCGTCACGGTGCCGAGGTCGTTGATATCCAGTTGCGCGCCCAACTGCCGCGCCAGCACACTGATGGCCGCGCCGCCACCGACGAAGTTGGCGAGCATCTGCCCGGTCACTTCCTGCGGATAAGCCGACACCCCTTCCGCCACAACACCATGGTCGCCGGCAAAAATCGCGACCCACAGCGTGTCGACCCGCGGCTTGAGCCGGCCTTGCAAACCGGCCAGTTGCACCGCGACCTGCTCCAACTGGCCCAGGGAGCCAGCGGGTTTGGTCAATTGTTGCTGACGCTCGAACGCCGCGTCCTGCGCCTGCAGATCAATCGTCTTGCACGGGTTCAGCCACCACGATTCACTCATAACGCAGTTCCTTTCAAAGTCAGGGGCAAACCGGCGACTGTCAGCACCACACGCTGACAACGCTCGGCCAGAGCTTGATGCAGCCAACCGGCTTCATCGACATAACGGCGAGTCAGTTCGCCCAACGGGACGATACCCAGACCGGTTTCGTTGCTGACAAAAATGATCTCTCCCGGCAACTGCGCCAGGCCTTGCAACAGGGCTTCGCGCTCGATCTTCAAGCGTTCGGCGTCGTCCAGCATCAACAGATTAGTCAACCACAGGGTCAGGCAATCGACCAATAGACAGACATCGGGCGCCGCGTTCTCGCGCAGGACCCGGGCCAGTTCCAGCGGTTCTTCGATCAAGCGCCAATGGGCCGGACGCCGCTGGCGATGCAGGGCGACCCGTTCGTTCAACTCAGCGTCCAGCGGCTGGCTGGTGGCAATATAGATCACCGGCAGCGCGCTTTCCGCCGCCAGCCGTTCAGCCAGGCGACTCTTGCCGGAACGGGCACCACCGAGAATCAGTTGCAACATGGTCGGACGCCCTTATTCAAGACCGCAAAGCTGACGCAAGCGATCGGTATCCAGATGTTTTTCCACCAGGTCGGCCAGGCGTTCGATATCGCGCTCGCGCAGGGCGTGATAATCCACCTCCTGCACCTGCGCCAAGCCAGCCCAGCGCAGCAGTGCACTGCAGGCCCGGGGCGACTCGAACAAACCGTGCAGGTAAGTCCCGAGCACCTGTCCGTCAGCACTTTGGGCGCCGTCGCAACGACCATCGTCCAGGTGCACGAGCGGCTGTTCCAGCGCCGCGCCGACGGTTACCCCGGCATGGATCTCATAGCCGCTGACCTCGGCGTCTTCCAACGCCAGGCGACCGTGCACATTGCGCAGTTGTTTTTCCTGTTCCAGTTCGGTGCTCAGGGCCAGCAGCCCGAATCCTGCGCTGGAGCCCGGTGCCCCTTCCAGGCCCAAGGGATCACGCACCTGCTCACCGAGCATCTGCAGACCGCCGCAGATCCCCAGCACCTTGCCGCCATAGCGCAGGTGACGGTTGATCGCCGTGCCCCAGCCCTGCTGGCGCAGATAGGCCAGATCGCTGCGCACGCTCTTCGAGCCGGGCAGGATGATCAGGTCCGAGGCTGGAATAGCCTGGCCGGGACCGATAAATTGCAGGTCGACCTGCGGATGCAGGCGCAACGGATCGAAATCGGTATGGTTGCTGATGCGTGGCAGCACTGGCACCACCACCTTCAGCACCTGGTCGGCCTTGTCCGTCTGGCGTTGGTCGAGGCCATCCTCGGCTTCCAGGTGCAGGTCCAGTACATAAGGCAGTACGCCGATCACCGGCTTGCCAGTGCGCTGTTCCAACCAATCCAGCCCGGGCTGCAGCAAGGCGAGATCGCCGCGAAAACGGTTGATGATAAAACCCTTGACCCGCGCTTGCTCGCTGGGCGACAGCAGTTCGAGAGTGCCCACCAGATGGGCAAATACTCCACCGCGATTGATATCGGCAATCAACAGCACCGGGCAGTCCACTGCCTCGGCGAAGCCCATGTTGGCGATATCCCCGGCACGCAGGTTGATCTCCGCCGGCGAACCCGCGCCTTCGACCATCACCACCGGATAGGCGGCGCTCAGACGCTGGTGCGAGGCCAGCACGGCCTGCATGGCGATGCTTTTGTAGTCGTGATAGGCCACGGCGTTCATGCTGGTCACGGCACGGCCGTGGATGATCACCTGGGCACCGGTGTCACTGTTGGGCTTGAGCAATACCGGGTTCATATCGGTATGCGGCGCCAGGCCCGCCGCCTGGGCCTGCACCGCCTGGGCCCGGCCGATCTCGCCGCCGTCGGCGGTCACCGCGCTGTTGAGCGCCATGTTCTGCGGCTTGAATGGCGCCACACGCACGCCCTGGCGGGTCAACCAGCGGCACAGCGCTGTCACCAGGGTACTTTTGCCGGCATCGGAGGTGGTGCCTTGCACCATCAGGGTGGTCATGCCGGCTCCCCGGCAAAGACCAGCAACGCCTGCTCCAGCCGCAGCCAATCCGCTTCATTGGCGGGCAGGCCGAAACGCAGGCTGCTGTTCTGGGTGAACAGTCGCAGCAGAATGCCGCGACGGGCCATGAACTCATACAGCGCCTCGGCCCGCGCAGTCACCAGCCACTGGAACAGCGCGCAACCGCCCTGAGGTGCCAGATCGAAACGCGTCAACAACGCCACCAGCCGCTGGCTGGCCTGTTCGCTGCGCACCCGCTGGCGCTCATGGCCGGCGGTGTCGGCGAGGCAGACCTGCCCCAGTACCCGCGTCGGCCCGCTGACCGCCCAGGGCCCGACCTGTACGGCGAGCAACTTGAGCAACTTGCCTTCGGCCAGGACAAACCCCAGGCGTACGCCGGCCAAACCGAAGAACTTGCCGAACGAGCGCAGGACAATCAGCCCGACCTGGTGACTGTGGGCGGCCAGGCTGCGCTCTGGCGTGTTGTCCATGAAGGCCTCATCCACCACCAACCAGCCACCGCGCTGGGCCAGGCGGGCATGCCATTCGAGCAACTGCTCCGGGGCCAGGCTCAGGCCGGTGGGATTGTTCGGATTGACCACGACCAGCACGTCGAGGCTGTCGAGAAAAAACTCGACTTCATGCTCCAGCACTTCGCGCACGATGTAGCCATTGCGCCGCCAGGCTTCGGCATGCTCGGCATAACAAGGCGACAGCACACCGACCTTGCCCGCACGACGCAGGCGCGGCAGCAACTGGATCGCCGCCTGGGAACCGGGCACCGGCAACACCTGGGGGGCGCCGTAATAGCGGCAGGCGGCCTGCTCCAGGCCGTCATCGGTTTCCGGCAGGCGCGCCCAGGCACGCTCGGGGATCGGCGGGATCGGCCAGGGCCAGGGCGCCAGGCCACTGGACAGGTCCAGCCAATCGGCCTCGGCAATCCCGTAGTGTTCCACCGCCTTGCGCAGGCGCCCGCCGTGCTCAAGCATAGATCTCAGCTCCCAGACAAAGAATCAGCAACCACAACCACACACCCCGTTGTACCAATTGCCAGCCCCGGTCGATGGAGTCGGCGGTCGCCGGCTCCCCTTCGCCCAACGGCGGACGCTGATGCAATTCACCGTGATAAATCGCCGCCCCACCCAACTCGACCCCCAGCGCCCCGGCGCCGGCCGCCATCACCGGCCCGGCATTCGGGCTGTCCCAGGTCGGTCCCTGGCGGCGCCAGCATTGCAGCGCCAACCCGGTTTTGCCGAGCAAGGCATAGGTCAGGGCCACCAAGCGTGCAGGAATATAGTTCAAAACATCGTCGATCCGCGCCGCCGCCCAGCCAAAACGTTCGAAACGTTCATTGCGATACCCCCACATGGCATCCAGGGTATTGCTCAGGCGATACAGCACCACGCCGGGCGCGCCGGCCACGACAAACCAGAACAGCGCGGCGAACACCGCATCGCTGCCATTTTCCAGCACCGACTCGGTGGCCGCGCGGGCCACTTCGGTGTGATCGAGTTCCGTGGTCTGGCGACTCACCAGATAGCTCACGCGCTGACGGGCGCGATCCAGGTCATCGCTGCGCAAGGCCTGGGCCACGGGGATGACGTGTTCACCGAGGCTGCGCAAGCCGAGGGCGCAATAGAGCGCGAGGATATCGACGATCCAGCCGACATAGGGCGCCCACGACAAGGCCGTGGCCAAGAGGGTCAGCGGCAACACCGCCATCACCCACGCCGTGACCCCATGACTGCGCCAGCCACGCCCGCCGGAATTGAAACGTTGTTCGATACGGTCCGCCAGACGGCCGAACGCCACCAGCGGATGCCAGCGTTTGGGTTCGCCCAGCAGCGCATCCAGCGCTACCCCGGCGACACTCAACAACGCCACACTCATTGACTCACTCCCCAATAATTCTCATACAACAGTTCACTCAAGGGGCGCGGTTGCGCCCAACCTTCCAAGACCAGCATCGGTGCCGGATAAAACGCCTGGACCGGTCCCAGGCACAGCACCGCCAGCGGCTTGGCCCCCGTCGGCAGACCGAGCAGTTGCGCCAGGGCCTGCGGTTCGAACAGCGAGACCCAGCCCATGCCCAGGCCTTCGGCACGGGCGGCCAACCAGAGATTCTGGATGGCGCAGGACAAGGACGCCATGTCCATTTCCGGCAAGGTCCGCCGGCCGAAGATATGCCGCTCGCGATCATCCATCAGCGCGGCGACCAGCACCTCGGCACAGTCATTGATGCCTTCGACCTTCAACTTCATGAATTCATCGGAACGCTCGCCCAGGGCCTCGGCGGTGCGTATCCGTTCTTCTTCCACCAACTGCTGGATCTGGCCGCGCAATCCGCGGTCGGTAATGCGAATAAAACGCCAGGGCTGCATCAACCCGACGCTGGGCGCCTGATGCGCCGCCTCCAGCAAGCGCGAGAGCAGCTCGGGCGCGACGCTGCCAGCGGTAAAGTGGCGCATATCGCGGCGTTCACCGATGACACGGTAGACCGCCGCGCGTTCTTCAGGGCTAAAAGCGTTGTCGGTCATGGCCTCCGCGCGGGTAAGTCCGCGCGCTCCGAGAGTGCGCCGGCCTTGGCAAGGTGGATATCCGGGGCCAACAGCGCGGCAATCGCCCGCGGATTGGACGGAAAATAAAAGTGCACATAAGAAGCGGTCATCCGCCCTTGGCGATACACCGCCTCGGCGCCGCGCCCGCCATTGGGGCTCAGGCCCCGGGCAATCGGTTCCAGCGCCGTGGTGGTCAGCGAATGGTGATAGGTGTGACCGCGCAACAGCCCTTCCGGCAACGCCACCGCCTGCAAGGCCAGGGCCGCCAGGCGCTTCTGCATCGTCGCCTCACCCGCCAGCAGGCCCAGCAACTCGGCGCGTTGCCCTTCGACATCGGTCAGCGCATCGAGCAGATAGAGCATCCCACCGCATTCGGCGAGCAAGGGTTTGCCGGCCTGATGATGGGCGCGGATCGCCGCCAGCATCGGCGCGTTCCGGGCCAGGACCAGGTGATGCAGTTCCGGATAACCACCGGGCAGGTAAAGGCTGTCCGCCTCGGGCATGACTTGATCGTGGATCGGCGAGAAAAACCGCAACTCGGCGCCCATGGCCCGTAACAGATCCAGGTTGGCCCCATAGATGAAGGCAAAGGCCTCGTCATGGGCGACGGCGATGCGCACGCCGGCCAGCAGCGGCTCGGCGACTACCGGCGCGGGCGCGGCAAACGCCACTGGCGGCGGCAACGCCACCTCGCAGCTGCCGGCCAGAGCCTCGGCAGCCGCGTCCAGGCGCTTGTCCAGGTCATTCAATTCACTGGCCTGCACCAGGCCGAGATGACGACTCGGCAGCTCGATCCCGGTTTCCCGCGAGAGCGCGCCGTACCAGCGCAGGCCTTCGGTCAGGCTGCCTTCGAGCAATTGCGCGTGCCGTAGGGTACCGACACGGTTGGCCAGCACCCCGGCGAACGGCAGGTCCGGCTGGTAACGTGCCAGCCCCAGGGCCAGGGCGCCGAAGGTCTGGGCCATGGCCGTACCGTCGATCACTCCGAGCACCGGCACACCGAAATGTCGGGCCAGATCGGCGCTCGACGGCGTGCCGTCGAACAGCCCCATGACCCCTTCGATCAGGATCAGGTCGGCCTCGCCCGCCGCCTCCCAGAGCAGCCGGCGACTCTCCTCGGCGCCGACCATCCACAAATCCAGCTGATAGACCGGCGCACCGCTGGCGCGCTCATGGATCATCGGGTCGAGAAAGTCCGGGCCGCATTTGAACACCCGGACCTTGCGCCCCTGATTGCGGTGCAGGCGCGCCAGGGCCGCGGTCACCGTGGTCTTGCCCTGGCCGGAAGCCGGCGCGGCGATCAGCACCGCCGGGCAATGACGCGCTTGCCTCATAGTTCGATGCCCTTTTGGGCCTTGATCCCGGCCTGGAACGCATGCTTGAGCAGGCCCATTTCGGTCACCGTGTCGGCCAGTTCGATCATTTCCGGCTTGGCGCCGCGTCCGGTGACCAGCACGTGCTGCATCGGTGGACGGGCTTGCAGGTCGGTCAGGACCTGATCGAGGTCCAGATAACCGTGCTTGAGGGCGATATTCAGCTCATCGAGCAGCACCAGGCCGATGCTCGGGTTGCGGAGCATTTCCCGGGAGACTTCCCAGGCGGCTTCGGCGGCGGCGATATCGCGCTGGCGATCCTGGGTCTCCCAGGTAAAGCCTTCGCCCATCACATGGAAGCGCACCTGCTCGGGGAAGCGCCGGAAAAACAGCTCTTCGCCGGTGCTGTTGCGGCCCTTGATAAATTGCACCACGCCACACTGCATGCCATGGCCCATGGCCCGGGCGAGCATGCCGAAAGCCGAGCTGCTCTTGCCCTTGCCGTTGCCGGTGAGGACCAGCAACAGGCCGCATTCATTTGGCGCACTGGCAATACGCTCGTCGATCACCGCCTTTTTGCGCAGCATGCGCGCCAGGTGGCGTTCGTCGCGATCAGGGGATTCGTTCATGGCAGCTCTCCGTTGGGGCTGGATAAGGCAAACGGGGGGCAGGGAAAAACGCGGCCGGAGCCGTCCAGCATCGCCCGCCGTGACGCTGTGGGATGGATCAGGCCGGTCTCCGGGCTCATGAGCGCTATTCGCGGGACCGCGCGCCTTCCCATGTCGGCTGGACACAGTGGCTCAAGGCGCGGTCTTGACTCATTTACCGTTGCGGGGGCAGCGCCGGAATCGCGCCTGTCGAAGGGCTCACCGGCTTCCCTGTTTCACCCTGTCGGCGATTCGCCACAGAGCACCTGAAACAATCGGCGAAGGTTAGAGGGTTGGGGGTGGAGCGTCAAATAAAGCCGCCATCAGAAAAGCAAACGCCCCGGGCCAGGCGGGGCGTTTGTAGACAATTTGGGAGGAAGCCTTTTGCCAAAGTCGATAGTGGGAGCCAATGTCAGGAGCGAGCACCCGCGAGCACACCAGCAGGCTCGAGTTCCTTGCCGCGGCTCAAACCGACCTTGAGAAAACGACGCTGATTTTCAGAAACACCCACAGCAGCCAACGACATGGCTTCAGCGGTGAATTTGGCAATCATGGCCGCTTTCGCAGCGTTTTTAGTCGTTTTCATAGACACCTCTGCGTCTTGACAATTAAAGAGATCTTAATGACCCGCTACAGAAATCACAAGGCGACCGTCATCGCCAAAATCAAACCCTAACTCCTTGTACAAGGCGATAGCTCCCTACCCCGACCCAGATCAAAAAACCGGCGCCAGAAATTGTGCTACGTTGAGGAAGGTGATATCAAATAGCCATAACCCGACCAACAATAAAAAGGGGAGCTCCATGCAAGGCCTGATCATCAGCAATCCGAAACTGGAATTCCTGCGCCCCGCCCTGGAGCGCTGGCCCGAGTGCATCGATCGCTACAACCAGCTCCTCGGTGACGGACAGGCGCCCTACTGGTTCAACGAGCGGGCCAATCTGGGGTTATTGTCGGTCGCGGCCTGGGCGGCGGAAATGGTCACCCTGGAGCATTTCCCGACCAAGAAGCAGCTCGAAGAGGGCGACCGCAGCGGACGCTGCGACCTGCAGATCTCCACCGCGCAGGAGTCGGTCTATATCCAGGCCACGCAACGCTGGCCCAAGGTCAATAACCTCAACCCGATGCCGGCCCTGCTGGATGTGGCGAGCGATGCCAAAAAAATCAGCCATCCGCATCACCTGAAACTCGGTTGCCTGTTCGTCTCGCCGTTCAAGCCGCAGCAGAGCCCCAGCCCGGAAGACCTGCAGGATATGGTCGACGACCTGCAAAAGGCCAACAGCTGCGCCGTGGCCTGGTACTTTCCCTACGCTTATCGCAAGTTGCACAACGAAGCCGGCCAGTATCATCCCGGCATCGCTCTGCTGTTCAAGGAAGCCTAGCGCTTACGGCACAAGGTCAGGCCATCGCCCAGCGGCAGCAGCGACAAATCCACCCGCGCGTCATCCTTCAAGGCCCGATTCAGCGCCTGGATGGCCCGGGTGTCGGCGCTTTGCCCATTCACCTCGAGCACCCGCCCACTCCACAGCGTGTTATCGAACATCGCCAGGCCGCCCGGGCGCAGCAAGCGCAGGGCACTTTCCAGATACGCCGGGTAATTGGCCTTGTCGGCGTCGATGAATATCAGGTCGAACTGCTCGCCCTGCCCTTGCTGCTCCAACTGCGCCAGGGTCTCCAGCGCCGGCGCCAGACGCAACTCGATACGCGCAGCCAGACCCGCCTCCCGCCAGTAGCGCAGCGCCGTGGCGTTGTAGTCCCCGGGAATATCGCAGCACAGCAGGCTACCGCCCTCCGGCAAGGCCGAGGCCATGCACAAGGCGCTGTAACCGGTGAAGGTGCCGACTTCGAGCAAACGCCGGGCGCCGGTCAGCTTGACCAGCAACGCGAGGAACTGGCCCTGTTCAGGCGCCACCTGCCAACGCGCCATGGGCAACGCCTGGGTTTCGTCACGCAGACGCTTGAGCAACGGCGTTTCGCGCAGGGAAACGTCCAGCAGATAGCCGTAGAGGGCATCGTCCAGCTTGAGGGTGCGAGCGGTCATGACAACCTCGCGGTAACGCAGTGGCTAACTAAGGGTTGCTCGCCAGACGCCCGGCAGGCAATACACGTTTGGCATTCAGGTAGGCGTGCTGCCAATAGGCCTTGGACAGACTGTCCAGTTTCACCGTGCCGCCGGTGGCCGGCGCATGGACGAAACGGCCTTCGCCGACATAGATCCCGGCATGGCTGACCTGGGAGCCACCGTTGGTGGCGAAGAAGATCAGGTCGCCGGTCTGCAAGGCGTTCTGCGGCACGTTCGGCGCGCGCATCACGATCATCTCACGGGTCGAGCGCGGCAGGTTAATGCCTGCCATATCACGATACACATAGCTGATCAGGCCACTGCAATCAAAACCCGAGTCCGGCGTATTGCCGCCCCAACGATAGGGCGTGCCGACCAGCCCCAGGGCGCGGAACAGCACGTCTTCAGCTTCTGGCGAGGAGGGTTGCGGGGAGGCGAAGACCACGGGCCGAGCCACAGGCGCTGGCGGCGGCGGCGCATGGCCAGCACAGGCACCGAGCAAGGCGGTGAAGGCAATCAAGGCAATACGGGCCGTGGTCGACATGTGCAGAAATCCTGACTGAATGCGGCTTTCTCTGCCGTGGTGTAGAGAAATCAAAACCGCGCAAGCAGGGCTCGCGCGGTCAGATACTCAACAATATCTCAGGATTCTAGCGGCTATGCGCTAAACTTCAAGTATCACTTTAACTTCGGACGTTTTTTGTACAGATTCGCCTGACACTGAAGCTTGGCATTTAGCCATCAGCAGGGCCGAAGACTACAAAACGTTCGCGCGATTACTTGTTGCTGGCGGTGACCACGGTCGGAGCCATCGCCAGGGCGCGCTTGGCTTCAATGAAGGTCTTGCTCCAGTAGCTGTCGCCCAGGCTGTCGATCCGCACACCACCGCTGCGGCGGCTGCTGGAGTGGATGAACTGGTCATCACCCAGGTAGATCCCGGCGTGGCTGACACGACCGCGACGACCGTTGGTGGCGAAGAACAGCAGGTCACCCGGCTTGAGCTTGTTGCGCGCAACCAGCGGCGCCTTCACGTTGATCATCTCACGGGTGGAGCGCGGCAGGTCCAGCCCGGCTTCCTCACGGAACAGATAACCAATGAAGCCGCTGCAGTCAAAGCCGGAACTCTCGTTGGTGCCGCCAAAACGGTAACGGGTACCGATCAGGGACATGCCACGTTCGAGAATGCTGTCGGCCAGGACCGGCAACTGGTAAGGCTTACCGTCGGCGAACTCGGCGAGTTCCTTTTCCGTGGCCAGTTCATCGTCCAATACGGCCGAGGATTTGACGCCAGAAACCGATGCGGTTTTGACCGAATTATCGACCTGTTGTTGCGAAACCGGCGTATGCGCCGCGCAACCAAACAACAGGGTAACGAGTGCGAGAGGCACGAGGGGTGCGAAGCGATTTAGCATGGGCACGACCGTGGCTGAATGTGTAAGGAGGCGTGACTATGCCCTCTATCACCCTCATTTGCAAATTTTATGGGACAAGATGTGACTCGGTCGCTTCTTGAAAACATCTAACGACTTAATACCCAAACGGTTCCCGCGCGCCTGAAAAAAGCTTCTGGCGTGGGTTTTGTGACGTCTGGATTTTGGCGAAAAAGCGCTGAAAGCCCCGGTTTTACCAGCCCAGGGTCTCTTTGAGAAAGGGGATGGTGAGCTTGCGCTGGGCCTGCAACGAGGCCTGATCGAGCCGTTCGAGCAATTCGAACAGGGCACTCATGCTGCGAGTACCACGGGTCAGGATGAAATGCCCTACTTCGTCGGTCAAATGCAGGCCACGTCTTGAAGCACGCAGTTGCAAAGCCCGCAGCTTGTCTTCATCCGAGAGGGGACGCATCTGGAAAATCAGTGCCAGGGTCAGGCGCGATTTCAGGTCGGCCAGCTTGACCGGCAGTTCACGCGGCGAGGTCGAGGCGGCAATCAGCAGGCGCCGACCGCTGTCACGCAGACGGTTGAACAGGTGAAACAGCGCCTCTTCCCAATCCGCGCGCCCGGCGACCACTTGCAGGTCATCCAGGCACACCAACTCGTACTGCTCGAGGTTGTCGAGCAACTCGACCCCTCGGTCCATCAACTCCGCCAGCGGCAGGTACACCGCCGGCTCCCCCATCTGCTCGAAGCGCAGGCAAGCCGCCTGCAACAGGTGGGTACGCCCCACGCCGTCCTTGCCCCAGAGGTAGATCAGGCTTTCGGTCCACCCAGCGTCGGCTTCGCATAGCCGCTCGACATAGCCGAGTGCAGCGGCATTGGCGCCTGGGTAGTAGTTGATGAAGGTGGCGTCATCACGCAGACGCACACCTAGGGGCAGCTGAATCGGTTTCATGCTGACTGAACGGTTACCGGGAACCGTTAGTGGCCTCTGTGTAAAGTGTGCAAAGTTTATACCCGTGACGCCGGGTGCACAATGCAACAGACCACAAGCAAAATCAAAGGTTTGCGTGCGCTCTTCAGAGGTCGGGGTCTTCCTGGCCGCCGTACATGTCCGAACGTTTGTACAGATCGTGCATATGCCGCACCAGCACCATGATCACCGCGGCCACCGGCAGGGCCAGCAATACGCCGGTGAAACCGAACAGTTCACCCCCGGCGAGGATCGCGAAGATCACCGCCACCGGGTGCAGGCCTATACGGTCACCGACCAACAGCGGCGTCAGCACCATCCCTTCCAGGGCCTGGCCAATCATGAACACCGCGAGGATGCCGATCATCGGGTACAGGTCACCGCCAAACTGGAACAGGCCGGCGATCATCGCCGCGCCGATGCCAATCACAAAGCCCATATAAGGCACGATGGCCGCCAGTCCGGCCAGCAGGCCGATCAACAGCCCCAGCTCCAGGCCAACCAACATCAGGCCACCGGCGTAGATCCCCCCCAACGCCAGCATCACCAGCAACTGGCCGCGCATGAAGGCCCCCAGTACGTCATGGCACTCACCGGCCAGGGAAACGATACGCGCCTCGCGGCCACGGGGTAGCAGGCTGCGGATCTTCGCCATCATCAGGTCCCAGTCCCGCAGCAGGTAGAAACTCACCACGGGGACCAGCAACAGGTTCGCTGCAAAGCCGATCAGCGCCAGACCCGAGGCCGTCGCCTGGGACAGCACCACACCGACAATGTCGCTGGTCTGGCCCATGTGCTCGCTGATGGCCGCCTTGACCTTGTCGAACTTCCAGAAACCGTCGGCCAGGCCGAACTTGTGCTGGGCCCAGGGCATGGCGGTGTGCTGCAGCCAGTCAAGCATCTGCGGCGCCAACTCATACAGGCGGAAGAACTGCTTGGCCAACATCGGCACCAACACCAGCAGCAAGGTCATCAACACCAGGATAAACAGCGCGAACACCGAGACCACACCCCAGGTCCGGGACATCCCGAGTGTTTCCAGGCGATCGACCACCGGGTCGAACATATAGGCCAGCAGCAGACTCACCAGGAACGGCGAGAGTATCGGGTGCAACAGGTACACGAACAGACACAGCAGGATCGCCGCGCCCAACCAAAACCATCGACGTGTGTCGGTCATGGACGACCTCTGCCTTATATATAGAAAGAAATTCGATAGAAGCGAAAAGCTACCAACGGAAACGCAACTGCGCCGTCGCTGGCGTCGGTGCAACAGGTGTCGCGGCCGGAGCCCCAGGGGCTGCTGGCGGAGCGCTGGCCGTCACTGCCGGCAAAGCCTCACCCGCCGGAATTTCCTGCAACTTCGCCAATCCCAACTGCGCACGCAACTGCTCGGCACTGCCGCTGACCTGATAGACGATCCTCTCGCCATCCACACTTTGCGGCCGGCCGCCGAAGGGTTCGAGCAAATGTTCCAGGGCCGCGTAACGCTCCAGGGTCATGCCCCGCACTTCCAGCAGTTGTTCGCTGGTCACCCCGGGCTTGGCCGCAAAGCGCGGCGCCAGGCGCTCGCTCACCGCCAACAGCACGGCATCCGCCAACGCGGCGCTGTCGGCGCCCTGGGCCGTGCCCTGTTCTTTCTGGTCGCCCAGCCACAAGCGCCATTTCGCCTGCCACTGGCCACCGTCCTGATGGGCGTGCACCGCCAGCAGCGCATCGGCGCCGTAGCGTTCGGACGCCGCGTGCAACGGCGAAGCATCGCTGCCTTCAAGGTTCTTCGCCGTGGCCACGATCTGTTCATCCAGGTCGGCCAAGGGCAGACGCAGTGGCAGACCACGGTGTTGCGCCGCGCGGCGCAGCGGTTCGGCGGCCGATTGACCGTCACCGACCAGGTTGGAACCCTCGGTCGAATCATTCAGCCACCAACCGAGAATCGCCGGTCGGTTGCTGCCCCACAGCGCCAGTCCGGCACCGCGCAGGGCGCGATCGGTGCTCACCGGGTCGAAATCCACCTGCAGGCTTTCCGGCGGCCCGGCGTCATAGCCGTACTGGCTGATGATTTGCTGCGGGTCCTTGCGCACTTCGGCCAGGCCCGGGCTCTGCAACGCCTTGGGATCGCCGGTCAGGCGCAACACCAGGGTTTCCAGAGCGCGCTGGGTGGCCTGGGTGCGCTCATCCGGCGTCTGGCTGCTGACCGGTTCGCGCACCTGGTACAAGCCATTCAGGGTTTGCGCGTGGATCGCCAGGCTCAACAGGGAAAGACAGCCGGCACTCAATAATGTGATCAGACGCATGAAAAATTCCCGACGGGCAGAAAGCGGCAGGTAAAGACCGCATGAATACAAGGCGACAGGTTTAGGACCACGGCGCAGTGCCATTATTCACACAATCGCTGAAAAGTTTTTCCCCGTCATAAAGATCGCGGGGCAAGAGCTATACCTTATACAGCCGCGTCAATTGCGGCCAGCATGAGCGCACAGGGATTTTTTTAACACGATATGACCCTGCCGTCGGCCCGAGGATGGCCGCTGCTGCCCAAGCCTGATAAAATCGCGCGCCTTCGCAGACCGGCGAGCGTCAGGCCCAGGGAAACTCGAACCTGTTCGTTTTCCCCATGAAGCCCAACCGCTGCCGGTCGATACCCCCTGAATCCCCCCTAAAGGCCTGGATCATGAGCAAGCAACCCTCCCTGAGCTACAAGGACGCCGGTGTAGACATCGACGCCGGTGAAGCATTGGTCGAACGCATCAAGAGCGTGGCCAAGCGCACTGCGCGCCCGGAAGTCATGGGCGGCCTGGGCGGTTTCGGCGCCCTCTGCGAGATCCCGGCCGGTTACAAGCAGCCGGTCCTGGTCTCCGGCACCGACGGCGTCGGCACCAAGCTGCGCCTGGCGCTGAACCTGAACAAGCATGACAGCATCGGCATCGATCTGGTGGCCATGTGCGTGAACGACCTGGTGGTCTGCGGTGCCGAACCGCTGTTCTTCCTCGATTACTACGCCACCGGCAAGCTCAATGTCGACACCGCCGCCCAGGTGGTGACCGGTATCGGCGCCGGCTGCGAACTGGCTGGTTGCTCCCTGGTAGGCGGCGAAACCGCTGAAATGCCAGGCATGTACGAAGGCGAAGACTACGACCTGGCCGGTTTCTGCGTCGGTGTGGTGGAAAAGGCCGAGATCATCGACGGCTCGAAAGTCGCCGCTGGCGATGCCCTGCTCGCCCTGCCGTCTTCCGGCCCGCACTCCAACGGCTACTCGCTGATCCGCAAGATCATCGAAGTGTCCGGTGCCGACATCGAAAGCATCCAGCTCGACGGCAAGCCGCTGGCCGACCTGCTGATGGCCCCGACCCGCATCTACGTCAAGCCGTTGCTCAAGCTGATCAAGGACACCGGCGCGGTCAAGGCCATGGCCCACATCACCGGCGGCGGCCTGCTCGACAACATCCCGCGCGTCCTGCCAAAAGGCGCCCAGGCCGTGGTCGACGTGGCCAGCTGGCAGCGTCCGGCGGTTTTCGACTGGTTGCAGGAAAAAGGCAACGTCAATGAAACCGAGATGCACCGCGTGCTGAACTGCGGCGTCGGCATGGTCATCTGCGTGGCCCAGGAACACGTCGAAGCGGCACTCAACGTCCTGCGCGAAGCCGGCGAGCAGCCATGGGTCATCGGCCAGATCGCCACTGCCGCCGAAGGCGCTGCCCAGGTCGAACTGAAGAACCTCAAGGCGCACTGATGTCCGCGCCGATAACCTCGACCTGTAACGTCGTGGTGTTGCTGTCCGGTAGCGGCAGCAACTTGCAGGCGCTGATCGACAACGTGCGGACCGGCGAAAATCCGGCCCGCATCGCCGCGGTGATCTCCAACCGCGCCGACGCCTACGGCCTGCAACGCGCCCAGGACGCGGGGATCGAAACCCGCGCCCTGGACCACAAGGCCTTCGACGGCCGTGAAGCCTTCGATGCCGCGCTGATCGAACTGATCGACACCTTCAATCCGCAACTGGTGGTCCTGGCCGGTTTCATGCGTATTCTCAGCGCTGACTTCGTCCGTCACTACCAAGGGCGCCTGCTGAATATCCACCCCTCTCTCCTGCCCAAGTACAAAGGCCTGCACACCCATCAGCGCGCGCTGGAAGCGGGTGATCGGGAGCATGGCTGCAGCGTGCACTTCGTCACCGAGGAACTCGATGGCGGACCTCTGGTCGTACAGGCTGTGGTTACGGTAGAGTCTGACGATACCGCGCACAGTCTGGCGCAACGGGTCCACGCCCAGGAACACAGGATTTATCCGCTGGCGGTACGCTGGTTCGCCGAGGGGCGTTTGGTCCTGGGTGAACAGGGTGCATTGTTGGACGGTCAATTACTCGCGGCCAGCGGCCACATGATTCGAACCTAGGAGATTTTATGCGTCGTGCCCTGCTCTTCGCTCTTACCCTGCTCGCCTTGCCGGCAGTGCAAGCGGCGGATCTTCAACCTTTCTCCGCCAGCTACACCGCCGACTGGAAACAACTGCCCATGAGCGGTTCGGCCGAGCGCAGCCTGTCGAAAAACGACAACGGCACCTGGACCTTGAGTTTCAAGGCTTCCATGATGATCGCCAGCCTGACCGAGGAAAGTACTATTCGCCTCGACAAGGACACCCTGCTGCCACAGAGCTACACCTTCGAACGTGGCGGCCTGGGCAAGGCGAAGAAGATCAACCTGGACTTCGACTGGGCGTCGAAGATGGTCACCGGCACCGATCGCGGTGACCCGGTCAAGGTGCCCCTCAACAGCGGCATGCTCGACAAGTCCACCTATCAGTTGGCCCTGCAACGTGATGTTGCGGCCGGCAAGAAAAGCATGAGCTACCAGGTGGTCGAAGGCACCGACACCGACACCTACGACTTCCGGGTCCTGGGCGCGGAAAAAGTCAGCACCAAGGCCGGCTCGGTCGATGCGATCAAGGTCGAGCGCGTGCGCGACCCGACGCAGAACAAGCGCACCACCGTCATGTGGTTCGCCAAGGACTGGGACTACCTGCTGGTCCGCCTGCAACAGGTGGAAACCGACGGCAAGGAGTACAACATCATGCTCCAGGAAGGCACCGTGGCCGGCAAAGAGGTCAAGGGCAGCTGATTCAAGCCGCCAGAAAGAGCCCCGCGAACGCGGGGCTTTTTTATGCCGCGATAAAACCTGCATCACGCTTCTGTAGGAGCTGGCTTGCCAGCGATAGCGACCTGACAGTCACCACCGTCCTCTTACCGTAACCACGCTCGCCAGTGTCTGGGACGCTGTTTTGCAGCGCAGCCAAGATGAAACTTTTGTCATAAAACTCCCGCCCAAAAGACGCAAACCCAAGCAATCCGGGCCCTTGGCTATTATTGCATTCCTGGCAAGAGTAAATTCCGTCTGTTACCGATTTACGTAGGAGCCTAATGAATCATATAACAGAGGCCTGCGACGCGTTGCCGCAGTTCAACAGAGACTGGAGCTTGCAGATGACCGTAAAAGTAACCGAACGCGATGATGCACACATGTCCCATGAAGGCGTTGCCCACGGCATTCGAATCTGGGATGTACACCAGCAGGACCTCCTGGTAGGCATGTTTCACAACGAGACCGACGCTCATAATTATAAAAACGAGCTGGAAACCCTCGAGAAGAAACGCGAGATGCAGGCGTCCTGAACGCCTGGTAATGACAGACTTGTAAAACGACAAACCTCGCTGCCTGGCGGGGTTTGTCGTTTCAGGCCGGAGCAGGTGTGGAGGTGTGCCGGCTTAGGCGACTTGAGCGATATGCAGCTCAACATGCAATCCGGCAGCGGCCAGCCTGCTGATCATCTGTGTCATCGCATTGAGAAAGGCACCATTTTGACGTACAATTAAAACAATATTGTCCACTTCGCCGAGGAGAATTCATCATGGGCGTCGCTACAGACACCAGACAAGACCGTATCAATCTCCGGCTGAAGCCCAGTGCCAAGAATGCGCTGGAGCGCGCCGCGAGCTTTGAAGGCAAGACCGTCAGTAATTTCATACTGACCAGTGCGTTGGCTCATGCTGAAAAAACCATTCACGAGCACGAAGCCATGAGCCTGAATAGCAGAGACTCCGAAGTCTTCTTCAATGCATTGGCCAAACCGATCCGCTTCAACGAAAAACTGACCGCCGCCTTCGAGGAACATGATCAGCGCGTCACCAGCCAATGACCGATTATTCAAATTTGCTCATACGACCACTGGGGAGTGATCACGACAGACCTGGATTCCATTGCGGCGTAGCCTCACTGGATGACTATATTCAAAAGCAGGCCCGTCAGGATGTGAAGCGCCGTGTCAGCCGAGTCTTTGTGGCAACCACGGCGGAACAACCGAAGAGTATTGCGGGCTACTACACGCTCTCCACCCTGTCGATTGAACTCAGCCAATTGCCTGGTGACCTCGCCTCTAAACTCCCACGACATCCTGTGCCAGCAGCCTTGCTAGGCAGGTTGGCGGTCAATCACGCGGCTCAGCGTCATGGGGTGGGGAAAATCCTGCTGGTCGATGCCATCAAGCGAACCCTGGCCGTCAGCGATGAGATCGCCATTTACGCCATGGTCGTCGATGCCATTGATGAGCGAGCACAGCGTTTCTATGAATCATTCGGTTTCTCACCTCTTGGTTCAGAAAGCCGGCGCTTGTTCCTACCGCTCAAATCCATCTGAATCCGCTCATCGCGACACACCGTTTTGCACAGACCTTAAACGGAAAAGAGATCAAGCAGCCAAGTGCCTGATCTCTCTTTCTTGGCAGAACTGCCTCAACCAGTCGGATGATTGTCCAATGCGGACGCCAGCTGATTGGACGGGGACGCCCCCTCAAGCAGCGCATCCACCACCGCCCGCGCCACCTCCACCGAATGCAACATGCCCCAGAACAACGCCCGCTCGACGGGGTTGGTATGCAGGCTGATTTCGTCGCCATTGAGCTCCGCGGTTTCGAGCAGATTGGAGACGTAGGTCAATGCGTCCTGGGCATTGATGCCCGGTTGGATGGCAAACAGCGTGGGTTTGTACTGGGCTTCAGGAGTGACGGGCTTGGAGCACGTGAACGCTAGGGTATCGAGCAGACGGGCCGTGCCTGTGGGGGTCAGATCGGGCTCGTTGGACGGGGTATCAGAAAGTTTACGCAGGTACATTGCCCTGTCGGCGGTGCTGAGGGCTTTGCGAATGGGCGGTGGATCGGGGGTTATCTTCTTGGTCATGGAGACTCTCCTACTTAAGTAAGGGATTCATCCACTCCTGCTGCGACACAAGGGTGGCGAACTGCACGCAGGTTCGCAGACCGGTAAGTAGGAACCGGCAGGGCTAAGCCTCCTGCGCACAGCTCGCCATAACGCGAACGCTAAAAAGCCGCTTTCGCGGCGCTGTGCGCCTACTTACGACCGGGCTGCGAAACCCGCATCACTGATTTTGCAGCGACAGTCGAACTGTAGCCCTGGCGTTTGGCGCACGCAATATTCTCCCATGCCTGTAGCGCGTGGGAAATATGAGTTTTTTCGGCAGTCCATTTCGCGTATTGATTGAGCGCTGCTGAGCCGCGCGCTAAAGCGAAGACCCAAGCCTTACCCCATACTGATGAAAACACGTCGATCAGCAAGGGAGGATGTCTGTGGTGGTTTAATTTCCCCGGACACCCCGATAGGTGGAAAATGCATCTATCGAGGAGTTTTTCATGACCGACAA
>NZ_JBWKTH010000031.1:0-78926 GCF_059420225.1 Pseudomonas sp. GW821-FHT04D07 | reverse complement strand
CCCCCCCCCCCCCCCCCCCCCCCCCCCCCCCCCCCCCCCCCCCCCCCCCCCCCCCCCCCCCCCCCGCTCCCACAGGGGTTACGGCGTCAGATGTTCTGGCGGTCCCCTTTAGGATCGAAGAACACCGAAGAAACGATTTCCGCCTCGATCACGCTGCCATCGGCCAATGGCGCGAACACTCGCTCGCCCATACGCTTCAGCCCGCCCTTGACCACGGCCATGGCAAACGAATAGCCAAGGGAGTTGTGGGCATAGCTGGAGGTGACGTGACCGACCATCTTCATCGGGATCGTCTGCTTGGTGTCGAACACCAACTGCGCGCCTTCCGGCAGCCACTTGGTCGGATCGATCGGCTTGAGCCCGACCAACTGCTTGCGCTCTTCGCGCACACAGTCTTCACGGTTCATCCCGCGCCAGCCGATCCACGAGAACGGCTTGGTCCGGCCCACACACCAGCCCATGTTCAGGTCGTCCGGGGTCATCGAGCCGTCAGTGTCCTGGCCGACGATGATGAAACCCTTTTCGGCCCGCAACACGTGCATGGTCTCGGTGCCGTACGGGGTCAGGTTGTACTGCTTGCCCGCCGCGACGATCTTCTCCAGCACACCCATGGCGTAGTCGGCCTGGATGTTGACCTCGTAGGACAGCTCGCCGGTAAAGGAAATCCGGAACACCCGCGCCGGAACACCGCCGACCAGGCCTTCTTTCCAGGTCATGAACGGGAACGCATCCTTGTCCAGGTCGATGTCGGTGACTTCGCTGAGCAGCTTGCGGCTGTTCGGTCCGGACAGGGTCATGGTTGCCCAATGGTCGGTCACGGAGGTGAAGTACACCTTCATGTTCGGCCATTCGGTCTGGTGGTAGATCTCCAGCCACTGCAGCACGCGAGCCGCGCCGCCGGTGGTGGTGGTCATCAGGAAGTGGTTGTCGGCCAGACAGGCGGTCACGCCGTCGTCGAAGACCATGCCGTCTTCCTTGCACATCAGGCCGTAGCGGGCCTTGCCCACATCGAGCTTGGTCCAGGCGTTGGTGTAGATGCGGTTGAGGAATTCACGCGCGTCCGGGCCCTGGATGTCGATCTTGCCCAGGGTCGAGGCATCGAGCAGGCCGACGCTGTCGCGCACGGCCTTGCACTCACGCTTGACCGCCGCGTGCAAGTCTTCACCGTTGCGCGGGAAGTACCACGGCCGTTTCCACTGGCCGACGTCCTCGAACTCGGCGCCCTGCTTCACGTGCCAGGCCTGCAAGGCGGTGTAGCGCACCGGCTCGAAGATATGCCCGCAGTGACGGCCGGCGACCGCGCCGAAAGTCACTGGCGTGTAGTTCGGACGGAACATGGTGGTGCCCATCTGCGGGATGGTCACGTTCAACGAACGAGCGGCAATGGCCAGGCCGTTGACGTTGCCCAGCTTGCCCTGGTCGGTGCCGAAGCCCAGCGCGGTGTAGCGCTTGACGTGTTCGACCGACTCGAAGCCCTCGCGGGTCGCCAGTTCGATGGCGGCGGCGGTGACGTCGTTCTGCAGGTCGACAAATTGCTTCGGCGCCCGTGCGGTAGCTTTTTCATGGGGCACCTGGAACAGCGCCAGGGTTGGCTCTTCCAGACGCGACAGCGCTTTAGGCAATACGCCTTCGACGGCCTTGAAACCGGCTTCGCTGGCTGCGCGAACGCCGCCCTCAAACCCATCGGCCAGAGCATCGGCCAAGCCGTAGACGCCGTTGATACCGCCGACGCACACACGTTTCTGCGGTGCTTCGCCGGGAACAAAACCGAGAATATCTTCACGCCAGGTCGGCTTGCCGCCCAGGTGCGAGGCCAAGTGGACCACCGGGCTGTAGCCGCCGGAACTGGCAACCAGGTCGCACTCCAGCCATTCGCCAGGGCTGGTGACTTTATGGGCCTTGACGTCGATGGCGGCGATGCGCGCCGCGGTGACATGCTTGCTGCCACGAGCTTCGACCACAGCGCTGCCGGTGAGGATGCGAATCCCCTTGGCCCGCGCCTCTTCCACCAACGCACCGCGCGGATTGCTGCGGGCATCGGCGATAGCGACCACTTGCAGGCTGGCATCGAGCCAGTCCAACGCCACGCGGTAGGCGTGATCGTTGTTGGTGCTCAGCACCAGCTTCTTGCCCGGCGCCACGCCGTAACGGCGAACGTAGGTCGAAACGGCACCGGCCAGCATATTGCCCGGTACGTCGTTGTTGCCATAGACCAGCGGACGCTCATGGGTACCGGTAGCCAGGACCACGCGCTTGGCGCGGACCCGATGGATACGCTGACGCACCTGGCCAATCGGCGCACGGTCACCGAGGTGATCGGTCAGGCGCTCGTGAATGGTCAGGAAGTTGTGGTCGTGGTAGCCGTTGACGGTGGCCCGTGGCAACAGCAGGACATCCGGCAGGCTTTTCAATTCGGCGATAACGCTGGCGATCCACTCGGCCGCCGGCTTGCCGTCGAGGCTTTCGCGGGAGTCGAGCAGGCTGCCGCCGAACTCTTCCTGTTCATCGGCCAGGATCACCCGGGCACCGCTGCGCGCGGCAGCCAGTGCGGCGGCCAGACCGGCAGGGCCGGCACCGACGATCAGCACGTCGCAATGCTGGTTCATGTAGTCGTAGGTGTCCGGATCATTCTCGGTCGGCGAGCGACCAAGACCGGCGGCCTTGCGGATGTACTTCTCGTAGGTCATCCAGAACGACTGCGGATACATGAAGGTCTTGTAATAGAAGCCCGGCGGCATCAGCTTGCCGCCGACCTTGCCGAGAATCCCCATCATGTCGTTGTTGACGCTTGGCCAGCCGTTGGTGCTGGTGGCCACCAGGCCCTGATACAGCGCTTGCTGGGTAGCCCGCACGTTGGGGATCTGGGTTGCTTCGGTGGCGCCGATCTGCAGGACCGCGTTCGGCTCTTCGGCACCGGCGGCAAAGATGCCCCGTGGGCGGGAATACTTGAAGCTGCGGCCGACGATATCCACACCGTTGGCGAGCAACGCGGCGGCCAGGGTGTCGCCTTCAAAGCCTTTGTAGACCTGGCCGTTGAAGGTGAAGCTCAAGACTTTGTTGCGGTCGATCCGACCACCGTTGGACAGGCGATTGACCTGGCTCATACCTTCTCTCCCACAGCCGCGCCGGGCACTTTCGAACTGTCTGCTTTAGCGGTGAATTGCGGCTTTTCGCCAATCTTGTAGGTTTCGAGAATCTCGTAGGTGACGGTGTCGCGGGTCGCGTTGAAATACTGGCGGCAACCGGCAACGTGGTCCCACAGCTCGTGGTGCAGGCCACGGGGGTTGTCGCGGAAGAACATGTAGTCGCCCCACTGCTCGTCGGTGCAGGTGCCCGGGTCCAGGGGACGCGGGATATGCGCCTGGCCGGAAGCATGGAATTCCTCTTCGGAGCGCAGCTCGCCGCAATGAGGACAGAAGATATGCAACATAGGGATTTCTCCTGTTAGTGGGCGACCGCAGCAGCACCGTGTTCGTCGATCAACGCACCGTTGTGGAAACGGTCGATGGAGAAGGGAGCGGCCAATGGGTGCATTTCACCCTTGGCCAGGCTCGCGGCAAACACGTTGCCCGAACCAGGTGTGGCCTTGAAGCCGCCGGTGCCCCAACCGCAGTTGAAGAACATGTTCGGCACCGGGGTTTTCGAAATGATCGGGCAGGCGTCCGGAGTGGTGTCGACGATGCCGCCCCACTGGCGGTTCATGCGCACGCGGGACAACACCGGGAACATCTCGACGATGGCCTGGATGGTGTGCTCGATCACCGGATACGAACCGCGCTGGCCGTAGCCGTTGTAGCCGTCGATACCGGCACCGATCACCAGGTCGCCCTTGTCGGACTGGCTGATGTAACCGTGCACGGCGTTGGACATGATCACGCTGTCGATGATCGGCTTGATCGGTTCGGACACCAGTGCTTGCAGCGGATGCGATTCGATCGGCAGGCGGAAACCGGCCAGCTTGGCCATGTGCCCGGAGTTACCGGCAGTGACCACACCGACGCGCTTGGCGCCGATAAAGCCCTTGTTGGTTTCGACGCCGATGCACACGCCGTTTTCCTTGCGGAAACCGATCACTTCGGTCTGCTGGATCAGATCCACGCCAAGGGCGTCGGCCGCACGGGCGAAGCCCCAGGCCACGGCATCGTGACGGGCCACGCCGCCGCGACGCTGGACGGTGGCGCCCATCACCGGGTAACGGGCGTTCTTCGAGCAGTCCAGGTACGGAATCTCGTCCGCCACCTGCTGGGTGTTGAGCAGTTCGCCATCGACGCCATTGAGGCGGTTGGCGCTGACCCGACGCTCCGAATCACGGATGTCCTGCAGGGTGTGGCAGAGGTTGTAGACGCCACGCTGGGAGAACATCACGTTGTAGTTCAGGTCCTGGGACAGGCCTTCCCACAATTTCATCGCGTGTTCGTACAGGTGCGCCGACTCGTCCCACAGGTAGTTGGAACGTACGATGGTGGTGTTGCGCGCGGTGTTACCGCCGCCCAGCCAGCCCTTCTCGACCACGGCCACGTTGGTGATGCCGTGCTCCTTGGCCAGGTAGTAGGCGGTCGCCAGACCATGCCCGCCACCGCCGACGATGACCACGTCATAGACCTTTTTCGGGGTCGGCGTGCGCCACATTTTCTGCCAGTTTTCGTGATGGCTGAGAGAGTGCTTGAAGAGGCCGAAGCCCGAATAGCGTTGCATAGTCATTTACTCCAAAACCGCTCTCAGCGATAAACCGGGAAGTCCGCGCACAGGGCTGTCACGTGCTGGGCGACGTTCGCTTCGACATCGGCGTCGCCGAGGTTGTCGAGGATGTCGCAGATCCAGCCGGCCAGTTCGACGCACTGGGCCACTTTGAAACCACGGCTGGTGACGGCCGGGGTACCGATGCGCAGACCGGAAGTGACGAACGGCGACTGTGGATCATTCGGCACGGCATTCTTGTTCACGGTGATATGGGCACGGCCCAGGGCGGCATCGGCCTCTTTACCGGTCAAGCCCTGACGGATCAGGCTGACCAGGAACAGGTGGTTGTCGGTACCGCCGGACACTACATCGTAGCCGCGTTTGATAAACACGCTCGCCATCGCCTGGGCGTTATCGATCACTTGCTGCTGATAGACCTTGAAGCTCGGCTCCAGCGCTTCCTTGAAGCTCACGGCCTTGGCGGCGATCACGTGCATCAGCGGGCCGCCCTGGCCACCGGGGAATACCGCGGCGTTGAATTTCTTTTCCAGCTCTTCGTTGGCCTTGGCCAGGATCAGGCCGCCACGGGGACCGCGCAGGGTCTTGTGGGTGGTGGTGGTGACCACGTCGGCATACGGCAGCGGATTCGGGTACAGGCCGGCGGCGACCAGGCCGGCGACGTGGGCCATGTCGACGAAGAAATAGGCACCGACCTTGTCGGCGATTTCACGGAAGCGTGGGAAGTCGAGGGTTTTCGAGTAGGCCGAGAACCCGGCGATGATCATTTTCGGTTTGTGCTCGACGGCCAGGCGCTCGACTTCGTCGTAGTCGATCAAGCCGGTGGTGGTGTCGATGCCATACTGCACGGCGTTGTAGAGTTTGCCGGAGAAGCTGACCTTGGCGCCGTGGGTCAGGTGACCGCCGTGGGCCAGGCTCATGCCCAGCACGGTGTCGCCAGCGTTGAGCAGGGCCAGGTAGACCGCGGCGTTGGCCTGGGAGCCGGAGTGCGGCTGGACGTTGACGTAATCGGCGCCGAACAGTTGCTTGGCGCGTTCGATGGCCAGGGCCTCGACCTTGTCCACGTGTTCGCAGCCGCCGTAGTAGCGTTTGCCCGGATAGCCTTCGGCGTATTTGTTGGTCAGGCCGCTGCCCTGGGCCTGCATGACGCGCTTGCTGGTGTAGTTTTCCGACGCGATCAGCTCGATGTGATCTTCCTGGCGCTGCTCCTCGGCATTCATGGCCGCCATCAGTGCATCGTCATAACCCTGGATCTGGTCTTGCTTGCTGAACATCGCGTCTCTCCCAGCGGCGGCGGTGCGCCATTCTTATCGGTGAGGCCTGTGCCTGACGGCAGTGCCCTTTGAATGCGATGGTATGGCCGTCGCAGGCCGATCAAATGCCTATGGACGCCACGCAAAGGTGCGTTTACGACATGACTTCAAGCACAAGGATGATCAATGCCTGGACAACCCTGTGGGAGCGGAGCTTGCCCGCGAAGGCGTCGGCACTGTCGAGCTATTTTGTGTGCTGCTAACCCTGGCCCCTTCGCGGGCAAGCTCCGCTCCCACAACTGAGCCTGTGCGATAAGGTCAATTCTGGTTACAGTGCGCACCATAATCGTTCACAAGGACCGGGCCATGACCGACAAGAGCCAACAATTCGCCAGCGACAACTACTCCGGTATCTGCCCCGAGGCCTGGGCCGCCATGGAACAGGCCAACCACGGCCACCAGCGCGCCTACGGCGACGACGAATGGACCCAGCGCGCCGCCGACGGTTTCCGCCAGCTGTTCGAAACCGACTGTGAAGTGTTCTTTGCTTTCAATGGCACCGCGGCCAACTCCCTGGCCCTGTCGTCGCTGTGTCAGAGCTACCACAGCGTGATCTGCTCGGAGACCGCCCACGTCGAAACCGACGAATGCGGCGCGCCGGAGTTTTTCTCCAACGGTTCCAAGCTGCTCACCGCGCGGACCGAAAACGGCAAGCTGACCCCGGACGCGATCCGCGAAATCGCCCTCAAGCGCCAGGACATCCACTACCCCAAGCCCCGCGTAGTGACCCTGACCCAGGCCACCGAGGTCGGCAGCGTCTACACCCCGGACGAAATCCGCGCCATCAGCGCCACCTGCAAGGAACTGGGCCTGAATCTGCACATGGACGGCGCGCGGTTCTCCAATGCCTGTGCCTACCTCGGCTGTTCTCCGGCGGACCTGACCTGGAAGGCCGGCGTCGACGTGCTGTGCTTCGGCGGCACGAAAAACGGCATGGCGGTGGGTGAAGCGATCCTGTTCTTCAACCATGACCTGGCGGTGGATTTCGACTATCGCTGCAAACAGGCCGGACAGCTGGCCTCGAAAATGCGCTTTCTCTCGGCGCCCTGGGTCGGCCTGTTGGAGAACCACGCCTGGCTCAAGCACGCCCGCCACGCCAACCACTGCGCGCAACTGCTCAGCAGCCTGGTCAAGGATATTCCCGGCGTGGAGCTGATGTTCCCGGTGGAGGCCAACGGCGTGTTCCTGCAACTGTCGGAAGCGGCCATCGCCGCGCTGACCGCCAAGGGCTGGCGCTTCTACACCTTTATCGGCAAGGGCGGCGCGCGCTTCATGTGCTCGTGGGACACCGAGGAAGCACGGGTGCGGGAACTGGCGGCGGATATCCGCGAGGTGATGGCCGCCTGACCCCAGAGGTTACGAGCCTTCGAAGCCCCTACAGGGGCCCCGGGCACGACGAAGGATTGTGCTGAACAGGGTCCTGTGGGAGATTGCCGGCGATGGCGTCCGCGAGAGCAGCGCAAGCTTTACCGGCCTCATCGCTGGCAAGCCAGCTCCTACAGGGGGCCGCGCACAAGCCCCGAAATCGGTGGCGCCATCAGTTCTGCCCGATGGTTTTCGAAATCACTTCGACCGTGGCGCTGACCTGCTCTTGGTAACGGTCAAGTTCTTCGCGGTGACGCTGCTGTGCTTCGATCTGCTGCGAACACAGGTTCAACGCCGCCAATACCAGCAACTTGTCGCCGATTAGCGTGGGGAACTTTTTCTTGGTGTCGGCCAAGGCGGCCCTGAGCATCACGGTCGCGTCCTGCAGCGTCCGCTCCTGGCCGGCGGGCGCCTTGATCGAATAGTCCTCGCCGAGGATCGAGATGACGGTCACCCCGTCGCTGCTGGTTCTCATGCGCTCACGGGACCTGCGCTGACACGCTCGACCAGCGCCTGGATACGGGCGGCAGTGGCGCCGTGCTTTTCTTCCTGCTCCATCAGGTTCAGTTGCAGGCTTTCGTTTTCGTCCTTGGCCTGGGCCAGCTCGGTGCTCAGCGCGGTATTGGCGGCCAGCAGTTCCTGTTTTTGCTGAACCAGCTCGCTGACCAGTTGTTCCAGTTGACTCAGGGAAGCTTCCAACATTTTTCTTGATCTCTCGGGCAGTTTCAAAGGGCGCGTACGATAAAGAAAAGCCCCCTTGTTTGCCAGGGGAAAACTGTCGCAAAGCCTTGATTTTCCTGGCGGGATACTTTTCTTCGAAGCTTAGTGACTGCGATTGCCAGGACATGTTCCCCACCCCCTGTCGGAAACCTTCACCTGCGACAAATACGCGCAGGGGCTTAAGACTTTAGTCTAATGACCGATAGGTCTTTCAGACCCGCCTTAAAAGCCGCACGGAATGCGCCCTTCTCTCAGGTAGCCACCATGTCCCTACGCAACATGAACATTGCTCCGCGCGCATTCCTCAGCTTCGCCCTGATCGGCGCGCTGATGCTGATCCTGGGGATATTTGCCCTGAACCAGATGAGCAAAATTCGCGGCGCGGCCGAAGAGCTCAGCGCCAACAGCGTGCCGAGCATCAAGAGCCTCGACGATCTCACCCAACTGACCTTGCGCCTGCGGGTACTGTCCTATCGCCTGGTGACCAACCGCACACCTGACGAGCAACAGAAAATCCTCGACCTGTTCACCCAGCGCAGCCAGCAGATCGGCAAGGCCCAGGCGATTTACGAGAAGCTGATTACCAGCCCTGACGAGCGCGCGGCCTACGACCAGTATGGGCAGGTGCTCGGCCAGTACCGTCAGCTCGAAGAGCGCATGAAGGGCCTGTCGCGCAACAATCAGCTCAGCGAGCTGGCGGCCCTGATCAACAGCGAGCTGCAGGCCAACTCCGAACAGATGAACAACGTGCTCGAAAAACTGGTGGTGATCAATACCCAGCAGAGCAACGACACCAATCAACAGGCCGCCGACCAGTACGCTTCGGCGTTCAATCTGGTGGTCGGCCTGTTGGTAGTCGCCACTGGCCTGACCTTGCTGTTCGCCTGGCTGCTGACCAACAGCATTACCCGCCCCATCGCCGACGCCCTGACCGCCGCCGAGCAGATTGCCGAAGGCGACCTGACCCGACCGATCAAGGTCGAGGGCAATGACGAAGCCGGGCGCCTGTTGCAGGCCATGGTCAAGATGCAGCAGAAACTGCGCGACACCCTGCAACGTATTTCCGGCTCCGCCACTCAGTTGGCTTCGGCGGCGGAAGAGCTGAACGCCGTCACCGACGAAAGCGCCAAGGGTCTGGTGCGACAGAACAACGAGATTGAGCAGGCCGCCACCGCCGTCAATGAAATGACCAGCGCCGTGGAAGAAGTCGCGCGCAATGCCGTGAGCACCTCCGAAGCCTCTAAGAATGCCACCGCCTCGGCCGGCGACGGTCGCGACCTGGTACAGGAAACCGTCGGTGCCATCGAGCGCATGAGCAGCGATGTGCAGAGCACCTCGACACTGATCGGCAACCTGGCCAAGGAATCCCAGGATATCGGCAAGGTGCTGGACGTGATTCGCGGACTGGCCGATCAGACCAACTTGCTGGCCCTGAACGCGGCGATTGAGGCGGCACGGGCCGGGGAAGCCGGTCGTGGTTTTGCCGTGGTGGCGGATGAGGTCCGGGCCCTGGCACACCGTACCCAGCAGTCCACCAGCGAAATTGAACGGATGATCGGCAGTATCCAGGGCGGGACCGAACAGGCGGTGGATTCGATGCGCAACAGCACCGAGCGGGCTGAGTCGACCTTGAACATCGCCAAGGGCGCGGGTCTGGCGCTGGACACCATCAACACCGCCATTGTCGAGATCAACGAGCGCAATCTGGTAATCGCCAGTGCGGCGGAAGAGCAGGCTCAGGTGGCTCGCGAGGTGGACCGCAACCTGGTGAACATCCGCGATTTGTCAGTGCAATCGGCGACCGGGGCCAACCAGACCAGCGCCGCGAGCAATGAGCTGTCGCGACTGGCGGTGGATTTGAACAGCATGGTGGCGCGGTTCAGTCTGTAAACCGCTATCGCGCACACCCTCTTCTGCAGGAGCGAGCTTGCTCGCGATAAACGTCAACGATAACGCTGGGCCCCTGATGCCCAGCGGTGTGGCGGCTACCATCGCGAGCAAGCTCGCTCCTACAGGGGGCGTATGCGGCGACCTCAGTACTCGATCCGCACATCACCCTTCGGCACGCTGCAGCACGACAGGATATAACCCTCGGCCACATCGTCGTCGGTGATCCCGCCGTTGTGCTCCATCTCCACTTCACCGCCCAGCTTCAACACCTTGCAGGTGCCGCAAATGCCCATGCCGCAAGCCTTGGGAATCATCAGGCCAAGCTTGGCCGCCGCCGCGTGCACGGTTTCCCCCGGGGCCACGCGAATGCTCTTGCCAGTAGCGGTGAATTCCACCTGGTGCAGGTCCGCGGCATCCACTTCCGGCGCCTCGGCGGCCTGCTCGGCCTGTTCCACCGCGTCAGCACGGGCTTCCGCCGGCGTCGCGCCAAACGATTCCTCGTGGTAGCGGCTCATGTCGAACCCGGCCGCTTCCAGCAGACGCTTCACCGCATTCATATACGGCGTCGGGCCGCAGCAGAACACTTCGCGCTCAAGGAAGTCCGGCGCCATCAGTTCCAGCATCTTGTGGTTCAGATAGCCACGGTAACCGGCCCAGGGCTCGCCCAGGCCATGCTTTTCACAAATCAGGTGCAGGCTGAAGTTGTCGATCCGCGACGCCATATGTTCCAGCTCGCGGTGATAGATGATGTCTTTCGGCGAACGGGCGCTGTGGATAAACACCATGTCGACATTGCCGTTGGTGTCGTAGAACCAGCGAGCCATGGACATCACCGGGGTAATACCGACGCCGCCACTCAGGTACAGCACCTTCGGGCTCGGGAAGTCGATGGCGTTGAACAACCCCACCGGTCCGTGCACCGCCAGCTCCTGGCCTTCGTGCAGGGTGTCGTGCAACCAGTTGGAGACCCGGCCGCCGGGCACGCGCTTGATGGTCACCGAAAAGCTGTAAGGCACCGACGGCGAACTGGAAATGGTGTAGGAGCGCATGATCGGCTCGCCTTCGATTTCCAGCTCCAGGGTGACGAACTGCCCCGGCTTGAAAAAGAACATGATCGGTTGGTCTGCCATGAAGCAGAAGGTGCGCACGTCCCAGGTTTCCTGGATGACCTTCACGCAGCGCACGATATGCCGACCATTGGCCCAGGTCTGGGTGGTTACCGGATTCAGGAAGCTGTTCGACATATTGTTCTCCACCGCCGACTGTCGGCTCTATAGTTGGCGATTCTGCGCAAGGGTCGAAGCGACCATTTACCTATCCGCGACATTGGCATGCTTATCGCGACCAGCCCGCAACGACCGGGGCTTGCGCGTCGGGAACGGATTCGGCCATGTCGCCCATGGATAAGGTTCGTGTCGCTACCCGCCGCACACTCCATCGCAAATGATCTGCTGTATTTCTGTCTTGCGTCGCAACCGTATCAGCCACTATTCGCCGGCCACACCGCATGGCCATGAGGACTAAATCGATGGACGTCACCGCAACCCTGAGCCTGGGCGATCCGCTGGAACCCGCACGCAAGGCCACCGCGCAAATGTTGCAAGAGCGCGAGCGCACCTACTCCCTGCCACAACCGTTCTACTCCGATGAGCGGCTGTTCGAAATCGATATGCAGGAAATCTTTCAGAAAGAGTGGTTGATCGCCGGCATGACCTGCGAAATCCCGACCAAGGGCAACTACATCACCCTGCAGATCGGCAAGAACCCGATCATCGTGATTCGCGGCGCCGACGGCGTGGTCCACGCGTTCCACAACGTCTGCCGCCACCGCGGTTCGCGGTTGTGCACCAGCGACAAGGGCAAGGTCGCCAAGCTGGTCTGCCACTACCACCAGTGGACCTACGAGCTGGACGGTCGCCTGCTGTTCGCCGGTACCGAGATGGGCGCCGACTTCGACATGAAGCAGTACGGCCTCAAGCCGGTGCATGTGAAGAACTCCGGCGGCTACATCTTCATCAGCCTGGCGGAAAACCCACCGCCGATCGATGAGTTCCTGGCGACGCTGAACCACTACATGGAACCCTACGACATGGAAAACACCAAGGTGGCGGTGCAAACCACCTTGATGGAAAAGGCCAACTGGAAACTGGTGCTGGAGAACAACCGCGAGTGCTACCACTGCGGCGGCTCCCACCCGGAACTGCTGAAAACCCTGTTGGAATGGGACGACGTCACCGACCCGCGGGCCGACCAGAAATTCAAGGACCACGTGGCCGAATGCACCGTGGCCTGGGAAGCCGAGAAAATCCCTTACGCCCACGCCAGCTTCGGCCTGCGTAACCGTATCGTGCGCATGCCGCTGCTCAAGGGCACCGTGTCCATGACCATGGACGGCCAGCAGGGCTGCAAGAAGCTGATGGGCCGGATCAAGAACCCGGACCTCGGTTCGATGCGCATCCTGCACCTGCCGCACTCGTGGAACCACTGCATGGGCGACCACATCATCGTGTTCACCGTGTGGCCGATCAGCGCCCAGGAAACCATGGTCACCACCAAGTGGCTGGTGCACAAGGATGCGGTGGAAGGCGTCGACTATGACGTGGCGCGCATGCGTGAAGTCTGGGATGCAACCAACGACCAGGACCGTCGCCTGGCTGAAGAAAACCAGCGCGGCATCAACTCTACGGCCTACCAGCCGGGCCCGTACTCGAAGACCTATGAGTTTGGCGTGGTCAACTTCGTGGATTGGTACAGCGAGCGGCTGCTGAGCAACCTGGGGGCGGAACCTGCGCCTTACCTCAAGGGTGTTCCGGTTCACGGCTAAGGGCAAAAGCTTCGCGGGCAAGCTCCGCTCCCACAAGTTCTCGGTTCGACCACACATCCGTGGCATGACAGAGACCCTGTGGGAGCGGAGCTTGCCCGCGAAGGCGCCGGTACATTCAACACCGGCTTACCCGTGAGACGACCACCTCAGCGACCCATCCTCGCCAATAAACTCCTCGATAATATTCTCCCCGCTCAAGCGCACCTTCACATACCCATTGAGCACCCGCTCCGGGTATTCGTCGTCCATGGCATTCTTCCGCTCGGAAAACAGCACCCGTTCATTGCCGTCCAACTCGCTGGTCACGCCATAGGGAATCGCCCCATGCCCGGCACAGCGCGCCCGCAAGCCGTCCTGCTCGGCATAGACGATGCCGTTGTGCAGGTGCCCCCAGTACCAGTAGTCCGGCACGCGGCCCAAGGCATCACACACCGGCTGATACAGCGTGGTCTTGTCCTGCCCGCTGATATCGAAGCCCTGATGATGACTGAGCACCATCAACTTCTTGTCCGTGGGCAGGCTCTTCAGCCAGTCGATCTGCTGCTGGTTCAGAGCGCCATCCATATAAAGACCGAGCGGCGCGGAGGCATAGGCCGAATCCAGCCCGACAATCAACCAGTGATCGTTGTACAAGGCGAAGTAGCTGGTGCCCTGCTGCACCGGAAAGCGTGAGTTGAGCTCGGCGAAATAACCGTGGGCACCGCTGTACATCTCATGATTGGAGTTGAGGGTGAAGGCGCCGTGCTTGCCCATCGGCCAGCCGGCCATGTCGACATCCTCCTCGGAGCCGGTGCCGGCGTAGTAGACGTCGCCCAGGTGAATGGTGAAATCGGCCTGCGCCAGTTGTATCTGGTTGGCGACATTGACCGCCGGGGCATGGCTTTCGAATGGCCCGGTGCCCCAGTCACCGGCAATCGCCAGGGTCACGTCGTTGTCGATCATCATCACCAGCGGCGTGCTGCCGAAGCTCGCATGGCGCCGCAGGTTCTCGATCCACTTGATCAGCGCCTCGCTCCACAGCAGGTCCAGCAGCTCCCATTTGCGACAGCCCAGCAATGTACCGTCCTTGAGCACCCGGGTTTGCAATTGCGACTCCGAAGTCGGCAAGGCCGTGGCGCTGCCCATATGCAGGATCGACAGGCCATGGGACAACTCCCACGGCACCGACGGCTCGCCCGGCGGCAAGTCGCCGTGCTCCAGCACGTACTGGGCCTGGTCATGCCCGCGTTGCAACAACAGCTGGATGGCTTGGAACTCCTCGGGCTCGATGTCACTGGTGAGCTTTTTCCAGGACAACTCCAGCCGGGCTTTCAGGCCACTGAGACGGACGCGGATTTTTGCAAGTTCATGTTCCAGATGAGGCAAGTTCATGGCTGTCTCCCTACAACGTCTTCATGAATTCGATCAGCGCCCACTTCTCGGCGTCGGTCAGTTGGGTCCCGTACAGGTGGCCACTGTTGTGGTTGCCTTCCAGGCGTGTGTCATACCTGAAGTAGGTCGGCGCCTGGACCAGTGCGCCACGGGTGACGAACCCCACCTTGACCGGGTCGTAGACATCCGAGCCGGTGTTGAACACCACTGGTCGCTTGTCCGGTGTCTGCAGCAGGTCCCACAGGCTCGGCACCGAACCGTTGTGCAGGTACGGCGCGCGCATCCAGATACCGTCGGTGGGGGTATTGCTGTAGCTCTGAGTCTTTCGATAAGCGTTGAAATCGAAGGGCGGTGTCTTGAAGCCATGGAACGCCTGCACCAGGCCGACGGTGAAGGAATCCAGGCGATGGGGGTCGGTGCCCAATTGGTCGATGTGGGTGGTGACCTGGCCGGTGTCGGTCTTGCCGAACTCATGGCACCCCGCGCAGTTGTTGCCCCAGAGCGGTTTGCCCTGGGCCACCCGCGCCTCATCCAGGGCGAACGGCCAGGCCGGCGGCTTGGTACCCAGCAACCAGTTGGTCACCCGGTTGAAACTGGCCGGCAACACCGACTGCGGCGTCGCACCCACGGCCATGGCGGCGGCGTAGTTGCGCTCGTGGATATCGTTGTTGTTGCCGTCCCAGTGCAGGTACAGCGATTCCCGCGGTTTCTGGTTCCAGATCTGCGGCAGGTCGACGGTGCCGATGGTCGAGTCATCCGGGAAACCGAAGACCACCATCTTGGTCGGGTTGAAGGTGTCGGTGCGCCCCGGACCTTGTGCCGGCCGCTGCTTCTGCCAGGCGTAGGCCTGCTTCTGCTTGAGCAGCGCAGTCTTGGCCATGGGGATGATCAGGTAGCGGTTGTACAGGCGCTCGAAGAAGCCCAGCTGGAACTTGCCGTTGATCGCCGTCATTACCGCATCGGTGGTGAATTTCGGGTCGCTGGCGCAATCGTAGGCGAACCACTGGAAGGCTTGCAGTTGCAGGGTATTGGCCGGCGCCGTGGCGATCGGTTTGGCCACATCGCTCGCTGAGGCGCGGTAGGAGCCGGTGTGGCACAGGGCGCAGTTGGGCTCCACGGTCGGGTAGCCGATCTGCCGCTTGGCCATGCCGATGGGCAGGTCGCGACCGTTTTCATAGAGAAAGCCGAACGCCTCCCAGCCACCGGGCTTGGGCATTTTTTCCGGGCACATCTGCGGCAGCACGGCAAACAGGTAGTAGGGAATTCGCGCCTCGATGCCCAGGCCGATGGCCGCGTACTTGAAGTGATCCTCGTCGGAGGCGAATTTCTCTTCGGGCACCACCCGCAGCATGTTGTACCAGCTCTCGTAGCCGATAAAGCCCAGCACCAGCAGGGTGATCAGCAGGCCGAGCCGAAAGCCATGGCGCTGCCAGCGCAGCTCCCAGCCATGGCACCAGGCCCGCACGCCATCCACCAGTAAGGCCCAGGGCCGGGTCGCCGGCGTGCAGCCCATATAAAGCGTGACGCCCAGGAGCAGGAACATGCTCAGGTCGCCGTAGAGCATGGGCACGAATACCGTGGGGGTGGCGCTGGTGTCGATCAGGTAGATCCAGAAGGCCACGGCGACCAGCCGGCTCAATACGCATAACCAGGAGTGGATCACAAAGCGCTGAGCGTTGAAGCCCGACGGCATGTAGAACAGGCTGATGCCTACCAGCAACATGCCGGCGTTTTCCAGCCAGGGGTCCGAGAGCTCCGGCGGCAGGCCGACCACCGAGGTCAGTAGCGCCGGGGCGAACAGGGCAGGCAGTGCGAACACCATGTTCATCACGATGCCAATCCAGATAAAACGTTGAAACCAGCGGATGTAATTGTCCATATCACCCTTCCTTGCCAATCCATTTCTTCCGGCCGATCACGGTCCTTGTAGGAGCTGGCTTGCCGGCGATGGCGGTCGAGCAAGCGATGCAAGGCTTACTGGCCCCATCGCCGGCAAGCCGGCTCCTACAAGGTGTGGCGGCGTGTTCAAGACCGCCGCGCATCAGCCCAGCGCGGTTTTCTCCAGATGTTCAAGGATCAGCGGATACACATCGACCACCGCGTTCTTGCCGAACATGCAGTCGATATGGCCATAACCCGGCACCACATGGCGACTGAACAGCTCGGGGCCATGCAGATCGACCAGTCGGTCGTAGGTTTTCTCGGTGCTTTCCGGCAGGTAGCACTGGTTGTCGGCGCCGCTGATAAAGCAGATCGGCAACTGCAGCCGGTGGAAATGCGGCATGTAGACGTCGTTGCCCTTGAAGTCCACCAGATGTCCCTTGCGGCAGATCAGCGCCAGGTGCTCGAAGGTCTGGATATTCGACTGGCCGAACAGCTCGTGCAGATTGTCGTGCAGGGTTTCGTTGAGGGTGTCGTGACGGTACAGCGAGGCATACATGAAGGTGATCCGGTGACAGACCGGATTGGTGCAATAACCCTGGGCCTCGATCCGCGCATAGACATTGAGGGCCTTGTCATAGAGCTTGTTGAACCAACTCTCCTTGCTGTCGGCATAGGCGGTCAGCGACTTGATGCCCACCGCATCGAGCATCCCCGGCAGGTGCAGACCGGCCTTGATCCCGGTGGCCGTGGCCACCACCGTGTCCGCGGCGATCTGCGAACAGACCACCGAACGCACGTCCTGCAGCCCCGCCAGCAGCGCCATGAAGAAGGTCGTGGCGCCGTAGCAATGCACCACGCACTGCACGTCCGCGGCCCCGGTGGCCTGACGAATCTGCGCAATGGCCGCCTTGTAGTCGTACTGGGCGATCTGGTCGCCGTTCCACTCGTGCTTGCTCGCCGGCAACAGGATGCTGACCCGCAAATCCAGCAGCCAGACGTCGTAGTCGTGCTTGCACAGGTATTCCAGCAGATTGGTCTGAATGGTGTCGGTGGAGAAGATATTCGAGCCCACGCCCAAGCCGTGCACCAGCATCACGGGGCCTTTGCTCCCGGCCTGGTAGCGGGTCAGACGCAGTTGCACCTTGTCCTCGGTTTCGAAGAAATGCACGGTCGGCACCGGTGCATCCAGCGGCCGCTTGTGCCGCGGCGGCGCATCCGGGTTGAAGTAGATATCGCCGGCAAACACCCCGCCGTAGCTGTCCCAGAGGATCCCGGCGAAGAACTTGCCGAAACGCGCCAGGGCCTCGATCCGCTCGCGTTCATTGCGGGCATTGAGCACCTTCATGGTGGTCATCTGCCTGGCGAAGTCGGCGGGCTGGATATGCATGACCCCGGAGCCGATCACCGCGCCGGTCTTGTCCGGCCCTTGGTAGAGCGTGACGTAAAGGGTGCTGGTGTCCGCCCAGATATTCAGCACGCCGTTGTCTTCGGGCACGGTCTTGAAGGCACTGAAGTAATAGTCGCGACCGTCCTCGGCGGTCAGTTTCATGTCGTAGTTCATATGGCGCACGCCAACCTGCTCCTGGTACTGCTCGAACAGGTTGAACACGCCGTTGCTGGCCGTCAGCGGATCAGGCGAAAGCGCCGGGGCATTGAGGGTACCGACCAGGGTCGCGGCATGTTCCGGCTCCTTGATCAGGCGATTGAGGTCGTTGGCGGTGATGGTCAGGGTGAACTCGATGGGTGAGTTCTGCGCCTCGCCGCTTTTCGCAGCAGCCTCGTACAGCTTGAGGTCGGTGCCCTGGGGCCGGTTGAAGTCCTTGGAAAAATAGCCCTTCATGGTTTCGCTGAACTGCACCCCAAGGGTCGGTGGCGCTACCGGCTTGCGCGGCGCCGACGGCAGGCGGTAATCAATGACCCAGCCACGATCGGCGGCCAGCAGGCCCATGTTGCGCTCACTGACCGCCGAGATGGTCAGCAGTGGATTGACCGCCAGCGAGGTCGGAATCACCGCCCCATCGGTCACATACAGCCCCGGATACACCGCGTTGCCGTAAGTACCGCTGAACACCTGGCCCTTGTGGTTGACCACGCCTTGCTCGGCGTCCTCGCCCATCACGCAGCCGCCCAGCGGGTGCACCGAGACGATGCTGTGCCTGAGCAACTGGGTCCAGATCGGGTTCGGTACCCAGACCCCACCCAGGGCCTTGGTCGACTGGTGCAGGCGCTCGTTGCCGAGCTTGAAGTTTTCCTGCTCGCCCACGCCGGGCCAGTCGATGCGCAGTTGGTCCTGGTCATCCAGCAGCATGCGCCCCTTGCCGTCGTCGTGGCTCATGATCAGGTAGGTCTGCATATTGTGCAGCGCGCCGTAGTACGGGCCACGCAGGAAACTTTCCAGCTCGCGGGCCTTGTAATGCAGTTCGGCGCTGACGCCCTTGTCGGTGGCCTCGCCGATCATCCCGGCAAATCCGGCCATGGCCGGCACCATGGGCCGCCCCAACGCCCCCGGGATCGAGCCCTCCTCGATCACCATGCGGCTGCGCCAGTCGCCTTCGGTGCGCATGTCGATGATCGAGGTGATGCACGGCCCGACCGGCTCCATCTCCTTGGCCGAATGGGCGCCGAAACCGATGCCATTGATGGTCTGTTCGCAATTGTGGCCAAAGCCGAGGATATCGCCGTTGCCACTCATGTTTTCGCCGAGCTGGTCGGACATCGGCACGCCTTTGCCGCGCGAACGCAGGAGGATTTCCGTGGAACCCAGGGTGCCGGCGGAGACCACCACGATGTTGGCTTTGACGAACAGGGTCGGTGCCGAGAATTTCTCGCGGCCACTGTCCAGGTACTGGAAGTGCACGATCCAGCCGTCACCGTCGCGTTCCAGGTGCCGGACCTCGGCCTGACAGAAAATTTCCGCGCCGTGGTTCCAGGCATCCGGCAGGTAGTTCATCAAGGTGGTGTTCTTGGCCTTGTTGTTACAGCCCGAGACGCAGTCGCCACACTGGTTGCAGGGCAGTTGCTCAACGCCGACATGGTTGAGGTTGTTGGGCAGCTTGTCGAAGGTCACGTTGATCGGCGGCGTATAGAAATGCGCTTTTTCCTTGAGGAAATCCGCCGACTTGCGGTTGGCGTCCAGCTTGGCCAGCTTGGGTCCGGACGCCGGATAAGGGGTGGGCTTGAGCATTTCCCGGGCCCGCGCATAACCTTCGGCCAGCAGCGTGTCACGGTGCTCGCGCACCGCCTGGGGCCAGCGCGGGTCATCGAAGACCCCCGGCTCCGGTTCCAGGGAGACGTTGGCATTGATCAGCGAGGTGCCGCCGAGGCCGCAACCGACCACCACGTTCTGCTGGGCATTGACGTGCAGGTCGAACAAACCGGTGCGCGAACCGATATGGCCGTCCGGGTCATGCACCTGCAACTCCTCCGTCGCCGCGACCATGGTGTTGGGGTATTCCCCCGGCTGGATCTCGCGCCCACGCTCCAGCAGGCAGACACTTTTCCCGGCCCGCGCCAGCCGCGACGCGGCAATACCGCCGCCGTAGCCGGAACCGATCACGATGACGTCGTAGCGTTCCTTGATCTCACTGATGGATGTCGAAATCCGTGGCATGGTCATTTCCTCTATCAGGCTAGGTCGGGCAACGCTGCGATTGCCGCTACAGGGGGCAGACGGTGATGCAACAAACGCACGCGCACACGGGTTCTCCAGACAAGCCGGGCATGCAGACGAAGATGGGGGTGGCGCACAGGCGCCAGGTCAGACGCTATAGACGAGCACGCTGATTGCTGGCATGACGGTGAATGCGCCTGGGAACCAGAGCACTGGCTCGGGCCACGACCTTGAGAAGGGCGGACGGTGGCGGACGGTACTGCGGTTGACGACCCATCAAGCGTTCTCCCTGAACCTGATATGGATGCGAATAACGTTGCGTCCTTGTGCGATGAGTGAAGACTTTGAGCGGGGGGGTGTCAATAAACACCCTTAGAACTGTATGAAATTTGATCTATAGCACTATGGGCTATAAGAACCGGGGTCTGGCGACCTTAGCGAACAACTTATCCACAGAGCCACCCACAGCAAATGTGGGCAAGTAGCGCTTTATGCACTGTCGACGGCGATAGAATCTGAATAAAATCCGTGACTTATTCAGAAAGGCCAGTTTCGGCAGCCATTGATCAATTTTTGATCATATTGATACAGGCCACGTGTTTAAAGGCCTGTGTAGGACCGCGAACACCTTATCCACAGAACGGCCAACAGACTTTGTGTGCAAGTCGGGGGTTTTCTCACGCCGCTGTGGAAAACCGCTGAAAGCCGCGAGATATGAAGCTTACAGGCCGATCAAAGACTGCAAAAAGCGCATTTGTATGTTTTTTGATCAAATCTCTACAAGCCATATAAAACAGGGCCTGTGGAGGACAGCAAACATCTTATCCACAAATACGCCAACAGACTTTGTTAACAAGTCTGCGCCCGAGCGAAACCTGGCAATGCCCTTATCCACATAAAAATTCCAACAAAAACCGTCAGTTAGGCTGATCATTTTTCGTACGAAGGGCTACAGGCGGTGATTTACATGGGCTGCGGCCATGCACGAACACCTTATCCACAGGCCGGCCCACAGTCTCTGTGGACACTTGTTCCTCGGGTGACGGTTTGTGGTTTTACACAGTGGCAAATGACACCCTTGAGCGTACGACTACACTCTGTCCACAACGCGCCATGTTCTTGCAGTGGAGGTGTAGGGAGCCCTGCACCAGTGTCATGGTCGGGGCCTGGATTCTGGCGCAGTTCATTCAGCAGTTGGGTTACGGCTGGCAGGCCGTAGGCGCCTACAACGCCGGCGCCCTGCCGGAGCAAGGCGGCGGACGCGAGCACTATGCGTTGCAGGTGTGGCACTACTACCGTGCATTGTTGGTGCTGTACCGACCGAATCGGCGCTGAACAGGCGGCGCCGGAACCGGCTTCAGCGCAGCACGCCTTCCTCGATCAGCAGCTTGAGAATGGCTTCGGCCCCGGCCTCGGGGCTGACGCCCTTGAGCACCTGCCCACCGCCGCCACTGGCCTTGGCCGTCGCCGCCTTCATCCGGTCGGCGCCGCTCTTGGCCTTGATCACCTTCAAACGCTTGGGCCGTGGCTTGGCCGGTTGCAGCAAGGCGCCGGTGAATAACTCATCCTCCAGCACCTCGACTTCCTCGGCCTGCAGCACGCCACGCTGCGCCGGGCCATAGGCGCTCTGCCGAGGCTTGGGCGCGGCGTTATCCACAGTCGCGAGAAACGGCAAACGAACTTTCAAGCGGCGCCGCTGCCCGCGTGGCAAGGCTTGCAGCACATGGGCCACGCCGTTTTCGATGGACTCGACCTGGGCCAGGCCCACCACCAGTGGCCAGCCGAGGTTTTCCGCCAGCAGGAACGGCAGCATGCCCGAGCCTTCGCCGGTTTCCGCCTGGCTCCCCGTGAGTACCAACTGAGCCCCGGTATCGCGCAGATAATCGGTCAGGGCCGGCAGCGCATCGGCCCCGGCCGGTTGTTCCAGCACCCGCAACTCGTCCAGGCCCATGCCCAGGTAGGCGCGCAGCGCCGGCTCCGAGACATCGCCGGCATGCACCACCTGCAAGTTATCCCCAGCCAGTTGCAAACCCAGTTCCACCGCGCGGGCATCCTGTTCGGCGCGACGGGCACGACCGGAAGTCGGGTGGGCGCCGATGGAGACCAGGCTGATTACATTCGTACTCATGACGTCATCCCTACCTTAAGCCGCATCGCGCTTGGCGCCGTTGCGGTATGCCGTCACCGCCGCGATCAGGGCGCGGAAGATCTCGCTGCTTTCGCCGATCACCGACAGGTCGGCGCGCTTGATCATGTCGCAACCCGGATCGAGGTTGATCGCCACCACCTTGTCGCAGGCACCGATGCCTTGCAGGTGCTGGATCGCCCCAGAGATCCCCACGGCCACATAGACCCGCGCGGTGACCCAGGTGCCGCTGGCGCCGACCTGACGGTCGCGGGACATGAAGCCATCGTCCACCGCCACCCGTGAAGCGCCTTCGGTGGCGCCCAGGGCCGCGGCCGTTTCGTGGAACAGCTTCCAGTCCTTGACCCCGTTGCCGCCGGAGAAAATAAATTCGGCTTCGGCCATGGGAATCGCCCCCGGGTCCACCGCCACCGCGCCGAGATCCTCGATCCGCGACAAGCTGCGCACCAGGCTTGTGGATAACTCCACGGGCAAGGCTTCATGACGGGTTTCGCTGACCGGCTCGGCGCATTCGGCGGCGGCCAGGATCAAGCGCGCCAATGGTCGTGCCAGGTCCTGCAAGCCAGCACCGGCACGGCCGATGCACTCGTCGCCCTTGACCTGCCAGACCCGCGTGGCCGGGCGTTCGCCCAGGCTCGCGGCCAGGCGCCGGCCCAGTTCGCCACCGCCGCTGCGGCTGTCCGGCAGCAACCAGTGACGGGGATTGAACTGGTTATCCACAGCCCGCAGGCCCTGGACCCGCTGTTCCGGGGAATAGCCGCTGAACTCATTGCCGTCGAGCACCAGCAGGCGGTCGACGCCGGCGGTTTCGAAGGCCGATTCCTTGTGCTCGCCGAAGACCACGGCCAATACCGCACCGTCCTTGCCGGCCATCTGATGGGCCAGACCGAGCAAGTCGCGGTCGTGGCTGCTCAAGCGACCGCCGACCATATCCGGCACCACGCTGATATAGAACGCCGGTTGCGGCACCTGGTGCAGCGGCAGTTGCACTTCGACACTGGCCGAACGCTTGCTCGCGCCGCCCTGCTGGGCGCCGCTGCGGTCGATGCGCTTGATGCCGTTGGGGCCGATAAAACCGACACCATGGACATTCTTGCGGATAAGGCCGTTAGGGCCCATCCAGCTCTGTTGCTGCGGTTGCATGGCCGCGTGCAACGGATGCAGACGGTTACGGGCGATCCACTCGGCGCGAGGGTCGCGGCGGATAATGTCGCTCATCAGTGCACCTCCGCGGGTTCACGCTTGGGGGCTGGTTTGCTGGGTGGCGCTTCTTCAAGCAGGGCGTCGGCCACCAACTCGGCCAGGTCCTTGATCAGGGGACGTGGTTCGACCACGCCTTCGAGCATCGCCGTGCATTGCGGGCAACCGACTGCCACCAGTTCGGCGCCGGTTTCGCGAATGTCATCCATACGCATGTCGGGAATCCGCTGCTTGCCGGGGATATCGGTGATCGGTGCACCGCCACCGCCGCCGCAGCAACGGGAACGGAAACCGGAACGCTGCATTTCCTTGACCTCGATCCCCAGGGCGCGCAGCACGTCACGCGGCGCTTCATACTCGCCGTTGTAGCGGCCGAGGTAGCACGGATCGTGGTAGGTCACGCTGTTGCCTTTGTGCTGCCCGAGGTTCAAGGCACCGGCACCGATCAGCTCAGCCATATAAGTGCTGTGATGCTGCACCTGATAGTTGCCGTCGAAGGCACCGTACTCGTTTTTCAGTACATGGAAACTGTGCGGATCGCAGGTAACGATGCGCTTGAAGCTGTACTTGGCCAGGGTCTGGATATTGCGTTTGGCCAACAGCTGGAAGGTCGCCTCATCGCCCAGGCGCCGGGCCACGTCACCGCTGTCACGCTCTTCCAGGCCGAGTACCGCGAAGTCGACCTTGGCCGCCTTCAGTACTTTGACGAAAGCACGCAGGGTGCGCTGGTTGCGCATGTCGAAGGCACCGTCACCGACCCAGAACAGCACGTCGGTGGTTTTCTTCTCGCTGAGCAGGCTGAGGTTCAGGTCCGCCGCCCAGTTCATCCGCCCGCCCGGGGCGAAACCGCCCGGGTTGTCGGTGGCGATCAGGTTTTCCAGGACTTCGGCGCCCTTGTTCGGGGTCGCGCCTTTTTCCAGGGTCAGGTGACGGCGCATATCGACGATGGCATCGACGTGCTCGATCATCATCGGGCATTCCTCGACGCAGGCCCGGCAGGTGGTGCAAGACCACAGGGTCTCGGCGTCCACCAGGCCATTGACGATCGGTTGGTGCGGATTGCCTGAATGTTCGCCGATGGCTTTTCCAGGGTATGGACTGCCGGCGAAATTCGCGTCGGTGCCGCCGGCCAGGCCGACCACCATGTCCTGGATCAGTTTTTTCGGGTTCAACGGCTGGCCGGCGGCGAATGCCGGGCAGGCGGCTTCACATTTACCGCACTGCACGCAGGCGTCGAAGCCCAACAGTTGGTTCCAGGTGAAGTCCGTGGGTTTCTCCACGCCCAACGGCGCTTTCGGGTCGCTCAGGTCCAGCGGCTTGAGGCCGGTGGAACGGCCGCCGCCGAAGCGTTCGGCGCGACGGTGCCAGGCCAGGTGCAGGGCACCGGCGAAGGCATGCTTCATCGGGCCGCCCCAGGTCATGCCGAAGAGCAGCTCCGACACGCCCCACAGCACACCGATGCCGAGGATCACGGCCATGACCCAGCCACCGAAGTCCTCCGGAAGGATACCGGCCACCGGCAGGGTCACCAGGAAGAACGACGCCGAGAACGCCAGCAGGCTTTTCGGCAGGCGCATCCACGGGCCTTTCGACAAGCGGCTCGGCGGGTTGCGGCGACGCAGGTAGACAAAGATCGCACCGACAAACATCAGCGCCGACATCAGCAGCAAGGCATAGCCGAGGATACGGTTATGCAGGCCGAAGCCGTGCACCAGGATCGCCAGCACGATCGACGCCACCGCGCCGCCGGCCGTGGCGACGTGAGTGTTGGCGATGTATTTGTCCCGCGCCACCACGTGGTGCAGGTCGACCATGTAGCGTTTGGGCATGGCGAAAAGGCCGCCGAGCAGATCGACTTTTGACGCTCGACCGCGACGCCACATGGCTACCCGCCGCAATGCGCCAAGGACAGCAAGGCCCAGGGCGGCGAACAGCAGGATGGGAAGAAGGGTGTTCAACATGGTGCAGCTCCCAAAGACCTCGGGTCTTGCAAGGGTTCATATGCATGCCGGTGAAAGCGATGCACCTACTTGTGACTAAGGGGATCTCCCTGATACCGCTCAGTTAAGGCCAAACGCCTTCCCTGTAGGAGCCTGGCTTGCCAGCGAAGGGGCCCTTGAGACCGCTAAAAGCTTCGCGGGCAAGCCCGGCTCCTACAGGTTATGTGGCGTTTTCGATATCCCATTTCCTTAACTGATGGATCTGCCCCCTCACCACAGGTGATGGTGTGATGCCGTTAGAAATCCTTGCACAGACGCAGCGCGTCATAGATCGCCGCGTGCGTGTTGCGCTGGGCCACACAGTCGCCGATGCGGAACAGCAGGTAGCCATCGCCCGCCTCGCTCAGCGAAGGCTGCGGCTTGATCGCAAACAGGGCTTCGACATCGATCTGGCCCTTGTTGCGCGAACCTTCCTTGAGCCCGTAGTAGATTTCCTCGTCCGGACGCACGCCGTTCTCCACCACGACCTGGTCGACTACCCGCTCTTCCTTGGCGCCGGTGTATTCGTTCTCCAGCACCGCCACCAGCTTGTCGCCCTCGCGATAGACCTTTTCCAGCATCATATCGCCGGTCATGATCACTTCTTTCGGGTACATGCTGCGGTAGTAAGTCGGGAACGACGTACCGCCAATCGCCACGCCCGGCTTGATATCGTCAGTGACGATTTCCACCTGGCTGCCTTTGTCGGCGAGGAAGTCGGCCACCGACATCCCGGTGAACTCGCAGATGGTGTCGTAGACCAGTACGTTCTTGCCCGGTGCGACCTTGCCATCGAGCACGTCCCAGCTGCTGACCACCAGCCCTTCGGCGGCGCCCCAGTGTTCGTTCTGTTCCAGGTTCGGATGCCCGCCGACGGCCAGCACGACGATATCCGGACGCAGGTCGAGGATAGTCGCCGCGTCAGCAGCGATCCCCAGGCGCAGGTCGACTTTCAGGCGTGCCAGCTCCAGCTGGAACCAGCGGGTGATACCGGCGATCTGGTCACGCTGCGGCGCTTTCGAAGCCGTGGTGATCTGCCCGCCGATGGCGTCCTTCTTCTCGAACAGGGTCACATCGTGCCCGCGTTCGGCGGCCACGCGCGCGGCCTCCATCCCGGCAGGACCGGCACCGACGATCACCACCTTGCGCTTGACCCCGGTGGATTTCTCGATGATGTGCGGCACGCCCATGTATTCACGGGAGGTCGCGGCGTTCTGGATGCAGAGTACGTCCAGGCCCTGGTACTGGCGGTCGATGCAGTAGTTGGCACCGACGCATTGCTTGATCTGGTCGATCTGGCCCATCTTGATCTTGGCGATCAGGTGCGGGTCGGCGATATGCGCACGGGTCATGCCGACCATGTCGACATAACCACCCTCAAGGATGCGGGTAGCCTGGTTCGGGTCCTTGATGTTCTGCGCGTGCAGCACCGGGACCTTGACCACTTCCTTGATCCCGGCCGCCAGGTGCAGGAACGGCTCCGGCGGGAAGCTCATGTTCGGAATCACGTTGGCCAGGGTGTTGTGGGTGTCGCAACCGGAACCGACCACGCCGAGGAAGTCGAGCATACCGGTGTCGTCGTAATACTTGGCGATCTGCTTCATGTCCTCGTGGGACAGGCCGTCCGGGTGGAACTCGTCACCGCAGATACGCATGCCGACGCAGAAGTCGTCGCCGACTTCCTTGCGCACGGCCTTGAGCACTTCCAGGCCGAACTTCATCCGGCCTTCGAAGGTACCGCCCCATTCGTCGGTCCGTTTGTTGACCCGCGGGCTCCAGAACTGGTCGATCATATGCTGGTGCACGGCGGACAGTTCGACGCCGTCCAGGCCGCCTTCCTTGGCCCGGCGCGCGGCCTGGGCGTAGTTGCCGATCACCCGCCAGATTTCTTCCGGCTCGATGGTCTTGCAGGTGGCACGGTGCACCGGCTCGCGCACGCCCGACGGCGACATCAGGGTCGGCCAGTTGAAACCGTCCCAACGCGAGCGACGACCCATGTGGGTAATCTGGATCATGATCTTGGCGCCATGCTTGTGCATGGCGTCGGCCAGGTTCTGGAAGTGCGGAATGATGCGGTCGGTGGACAGGTTCACCGAGCTCCACCATTCCTGCGGGCTGTCGATCGCCACCACGGACGAACCGCCGCAGATCGCCAGGCCGATCCCGCCCTTGGCCTTCTCTTCGTAATAACGGATATAACGTTCGGTGGTCATCCCGCCGTCGGTGGCATACACCTCGGCGTGGGCGGTACTGAGCACGCGGTTGCGGATGGTCAGTTTGCCGATCTGGATCGGCTGGAACATTGCTTCAAAAGCCATGGTGCGATCCTCGACTTACAACGGCTTGACGGTGAACAGGCCATCGTCGTGACCTTCTTCGGAGCCACCGTAGACCTGCTCGGCAACGGTGCGGATCGCGCTGCCGCGAGCGGCCAGGATCTGGTCCATGGCGCCGGCGAACCAGCCGGTGAACATATAGTCGACCTTGCGCCCGACCTTGCCGTAGACGTAGACGAACGCCGAGTGTTCGAGCTTGACGCTGGCGGTGCCTTTGTCGAGGTCGATGTCCTGGATCTTGAACAGGCCCCAGCCGCGTTGCGACAGGCGCTTCATGTAGTGCTCGAACACCGCGACGCCTTCCAGGCCATGGCATTCGGCTTCTTTTTCACACCAGTGCCAGGCGGACTTGTAGCCGGCCTTGTAGAGGATCTCGGCGTAGGCGTCGGCCCCCAGGACTTCTTCGATACCCATGTGGTTGTTGACGAAGAAGTGCCGCGGCACGTAGAGCATCGGCAGGGCATCGGAAGTCCAGACACCGGTTTCGCTGTCGACTTCGATAGGCAGTTGCGGGGCGATTTTAGCCATGGGTAACACTCCAGAATTCATTGATCGCGGCTGGCCGCTTACACCCTGCGCGACCGGCGCGCAGGGTGTGTTGTCAGGTGGGAAAAGACCGCGGCTTTATTCGCCCCAGACGTCCTTGAGGACGGTAACCCAGTTTTCGCCCATGATCTTGCGCACCACGCGCTCAGGGTGACCGCGCTTGAGCAGGGTCTCGGTGAGGTTGGGGAACTCGCCCACGGTGCGGATGCCCAGCGGGTTGATGATCTTGCCGAAACTGGTCAGGCGACGGGCGTAGCCCTTGTCGTGGGTCAGGTATTCGAAAAAGTCCTGGCCATGGCCCTGGGTGAAATCGGTGCCGATGCCGATGGCGTCTTCGCCGACGATGTTCATGGTGTATTCAATGGCTTCGGCGTAGTCGTCGATGGTCGAGTCGATGCCCTTGGCGAGGAACGGCGCGAACATGGTCACGCCGACAAAACCGCCGTGGTCGGCAATGAACTTCAATTCCGCATCCGACTTGTTGCGCGGGTGCTCCTTGAGCCCCGACGGCAGGCAGTGGGAATAGCAAACCGGCTTTTTCGATTCGAGGATGACTTCCTCGGAAGTCTTGGAGCCGACGTGGGACAGGTCGCACATCACCCCGACCCGGTTCATTTCGGCGACGATCTCGCGACCGAAGCCCGACAGGCCACCATCACGCTCGTAGCAACCGGTGCCCACCAGGTTCTGGGTGTTGTAGCACATCTGCACAATGCCGACGCCCAGTTGCTTGAAGATCTCGACATAGCCGATCTGGTCTTCGAAGGCGTGGGCATTCTGGAAGCCGAAGAGGATACCGGTCTTGCCCAGCTCCTTGGCCTTGCGAATGTCCGCAGTGGTGCGTACCGGCATCACCAGGTCGCTGTTCTCGCGGATCAGCTTCTGGCTCGAGGCGATGCTGTTGATGGTGGCCTGGAAGCCCTCCCACACCGACACGGTGCAGTTGGCGGCGGTCAGCCCACCTTTGCGCATGTCCTCGAACAGTTCGCGGCTCCACTTGGCAATGATCAGCCCGTCGATAACGATGCTGTCGGCGTGCAGTTCGGCTGGGCTCATCAGGCGGTCCCCTATTAGCGATTCACGCGCCGAATCGTCTGCCGGCGCTTTGGGATCAGCATATGCCCCGGGGGCGGGAGAGCCGGGTGCAAAAACGACAGGGGAATTGCCGAAAGCGTCAATCCGCGACAAAGGGGCGTTGCCGTGCGGATTTCAGGGTCGTAGGTTTAAGTACTTGTCCATGTACGACTATTCTTTGACACGGGCTTAAGACAGAATTGCCCTCCATCGCTCTGCCACCTCTTTTGATCAAGAATCGGGACGCCGCAATGAAATCGATTTTCCTGGCTTTGGCGCTTGTCAGCCTGGGGGCCCACGCGGCCGAAGACGCGGACAACTCGCCCTGCGACGCGGTCGAAAACGACCAGCAGACCCTGGAGTGCGCCACCTATAGCAAGAACACCGCCGAGCAATTGCTCAAGGAAAACTTCGAGGCGCTGCTGGAGCGAGTCAAGTCGCAATTTGCCAATGACAAGGCGCAAGTGGCCGACATCACCGGCAAACTGCAGACTGCCCAGCAGCTCTGGACCAAGTCGCGGGATGCCGATTGCGCCATCGCGCCGCTGCCGGCCAAGCCCGGGACCAAGGCCTTCACCATCGACCAGTACGACTGCATCGCGAGCAAGAGCGACGAACGGTCGGAGTTTCTCGAGTCAATTGCCCAGGAATAAGCTGGAACGCCTGTCTACACTGCATCAAGTCCCGTCCTGAATTGGCTGTACAGGCGAGTCGTCGACGATCATCACAGGATTTTCGCATGCGCTCACTTTCAGCCATTCCGTGGTATGCCTTGGCGATTTTCGTCGCCATTGTGCTGTTTATCGAAATAGGCCGGCGGATCGGCGCCCGCCACCTGGCCGTCGATCCCGAGGGTGCGCGAACCGGCATCGGCGCCATCGAAGGCGCGGTCTTCGGCCTGCTGGCACTGTTGATCGCCTTTACCTTTTCCGGCGCGGCCACCCGGCTGGACATCCGCCGCAACCTGATCGTCGAAGAAACCAACGCCATGGGCACCGCCTGGTTGCGCCTCGACCTGATGCCGCCGGCCAGCCAACCGGCCTTGCGCCAGGTATTTCGCGACTATGTCGACGCGCGCATCGCCTACTATCGCGACCTCAATGAAATCGAGCTTTCCAGCCACGACAACCAGCGGGCCAACGCCTTGCAACTGGAGCTCTGGAAACAGACGGTCGCCGCGCTGCCGCAGATGTCGACACCGACGCTGGGCGCCAATCTGCTGCAAGCGCTCAACCAGATGATCGACATCACCACCACCCGCGCCGTGGCGTCGCAAACCCACCCGCCGCTGGTCATCTACCTGATGTTGATCGCCCTGACCCAGATCAGCGCCTTGTTCATCGGTTATGGCATGGCCGGCACGGCCACGCGCAACTGGCTGCACAGCCTGGGTTATGCGCTGGTGATGGTCTGCGTGCTGTATGTGATCCTGGACTTCGAGTTTCCGCGGCTGGGCATTATCCGTGTCGACTACATCGACCAGATCATGCTCGATCTGCGTAAAACCATGGACTGACACACCCTGCACGGGCCGCAGACTGCGACTAGACTGGGGAGTGAACTCACTCATTCAAAAGGAACTTGAATGTACTCTCCTCGAGAAACCGAACGGGACTACCTCTTTACCCGAGGTGCCCTGCTGCTTTTCCTGATTTTCCTGGCCTTTGGCATGGCGGCGTTGTCCAAGAGCGGCGGGCTGCTGTATGCCGCCATCAAGGCCGCGCCACGGGAAGTGACTGGCACCATCACCCAGGTCATCAATACCCGCAAACCGGCCTCTGCGGCGGATATCTACTACGCCTTCGACTACGAACTGGGCCACCGCGGCCAGGGCATTCTCTCGCTGAACACCATGCTGCAGAACCCGACGTACCAGATCGGCGATCCGGTGCAGATCGTCTATTCGGACTGGTTTCCGAGCTTTCACAGCCTGAAGACCGAATTCAGTTTCAAGCGCGCGGACTTCTACATCTTCAGCGCCAGTGTCAGCCTGATCGTGCTGTGTCTCTGCTTGTTGGGCTGGAATTACCGGCAGATGGCCAGGTTTCGTGAGGAGGGTGTCTACTACTGATTGGCTCCTGAATAGCTTGGCCCGCCGACGTAACGTCAGGACAACGTTAATGCGTTGTTCTACGGGAACATATAAGTAAGCATTCGCAATTCTTATAAAAGACTTATATCATCCCATGAATACGATTTTCTGGACCCGAAAGGCGGCCAAGCAGCTTCTGAGATTGCATTCCCGGGATCAGGTCCACATTCGCGACGCGGTGACCGTCCTCAGCGGTCTGCCTGACGTCAGCAACGTCAAGGCGCTGAGTCAGCATGACTATGGCTACCGTATGCGCGTCGGTCGCTACAGGATTCTGTTCGATTGGGAAGGGACGATCAAAGTAGTCAGTATTCAAGAGGTCCAGAAACGCGATGAACGTACCTACTGAAATCCAGATTATCAACGGTGCCGACGGGCGGCCGGCGTTCGTCGTCATCCCCTATGCGCAATACGTGGCGCAGCAGACAGAAACCGATTTGATTCCCCACGAAGTCGTCAGCCGCATCGTCGACGGCGCCACCCCCATTCGCGCGTGGCGTGAATATCTGGACCTGACGCAGGGCGAAGTGGCCAAGCGCCTGGGTATTTCCCAACCGGCTTACGCCCAGCAGGAGTCCGTGAACAAACCTCGCAAGACGACCCGCGAGAAGATTGCCGCGGCCTTCGGCATTAAAGCCCAGCAACTGGAACTCTAAGCCTTCCACTTTTTCCCAAGGACTCCAATGACCCTCTGCGGCATCGAAATCAAAGGCAGCGAAGCCATCTTCGCCATCGCCACCTTGCAGGGCAGCGCCCTTGCGCACGTGGCCGTCGCCATCAAGAAAATCGCCCTGGACGAGGATGACGAAGCCGCCAACGTCAAAGCCTTCGCCGCCCAGGTCAAAGCGTTTATCCAGGACGCGGGCATCGAGCGCATTGCTATCAAGAAGCGCAGCAAGAAAGGCGAATTTGCCGGTGGGCCGACCACTTTCAAGATCGAAGGGATTTTCCAGTTGCTGGAAAACTGTGAGGTGACGCTGCTGTCGCCACAAACCATCAACGCGCAGAACAAGAAGTTCGACTTCGCCCTGCCGGCCACGCTGAACAAGTATCAGCATGAGGCCTACAAGGCGGCCTGTGCGGCGCTAATGAAGAAGTAAGCAGACTTGAACCCATTTCCAAGGCACCGCGAACACTGTGGAAGCTGGCTTGCCGGCGATAGCGGTGGTGAATGTAACATCGCAATCGCCGGCAAGCCGGCTCCCACAAGGACAGCGTTCAGCCTTCCTATCCTGTTTCGCCGAAGCGCCACCCAGGCCGTACACGCCAATGCAACACCCAGCTCCTACGCCTTGATCCCGCGCCGATCCTCCCGCGGACACTGGGCAAACCGCGCCCGGTAGCTGCGGGTGAAATACGACGGTGACTCGAACCCGCTGGCGATGCTCACCTCCAGCACACTCATGTCCGTCTGGCGCAACAACTGTCGCGCCTTCTCCAGCCGCAAGCCCAGATAGAAATTGCTCGGTGTGTCCTTGAGATACAGCCGAAACAATCGCTCCAACTGGCGCCGCGTGACCTTGATCGATTCCGCCAACTCCAGCGTGCTCAACGGCGGCTCCATGTGCTGCTCCATCTCGCCAACCACATGCACCAGCTTCTTGTTGCTGATGCCGTAGCGCGTCGCGATCTGCATGCGCTGGTGGTCCTTGCGCGGGCGGATGCGCCCCAGCACGAACTGCTCGGACACCTGGATCGCCAGTTCCGGGCCGTGGGCCTGGCCGATCAGGTCGAGCATCATGTCGATGGACGCCGTGCCGCCGGCGCAGGTGATCCTCCGGCGGTCGATCTCGAACAGCTCCTGGGTCACTTCCAGCTGTGGATAAGATTCCTTGAAGGCCTCCAGCGCTTCCCAGTGCAGGGTCACCCGGTGCCCTTCCAGCAGGCCGGCCTCGGCCAGCACCACGCTGCCGGTGTCGATGCCACCCAGCGTCACGCCTTCATGATCCAGGCGCCGCAGCCAGTGCGCCAACGTTGGGGTGACGAACTTCAGCGGCTCGAAACCGGCCACCACCAACAGCGTCGTACCCTTCTTCAACGGTTCCAGCGCTGCATCGGCGTTGACCGACATGCCGTTGCTCGCCAGCACCGCTCCACCGTCCGCACTCAATACGTGCCAACGATACAACTCGCCGCGAAAGCGATTAGCCACCCGCAGGGGCTCGATCGCCGAGATAAAGCCCATCGCCGAAAAACCCGGCATCAACAAGAAATAGAAATCCTGGGACATGAAGCGCGCTCGCAAGACGGGTAGCGTTCCTGACGTGATACGCCAGTTGCACGAAGGCCACAAGAGCACAGGTCGCTGCTGTGCAAGAGTCAGTCGCCGCTGTGCGTTTTCAGCAACGCCCGGCTGCGTAACGTGGCATCACCGGCGCACGAAAGACACCGGAACCGACAATAATCGACCTGCCGAGGAAACCATCATGAAACGACTGATCAGCCGCTGTGCGCTTGCACTCACCGGTACCGCGCTCCTGAGCACAGGGGTCATGGCCGCGGAGCAAGCCTCCTGCCAGAACGTTCGCCTCGGTGTGGTCAACTGGACCGATGTCATGGCCACCAGCGCCATGACCCAGGTACTGCTCGATGGCCTGGGCTATCAGGTCAAGCAGACCAGCGCGTCCCAGCAGATCATCTTCGCCGGCATCCGCGACCAGCGCCTGGACATGTTCCTCGGCTACTGGAACCCGCTGATGACCCAGACCATCACCCCGTTCGTCGACGCCAAGCAGGTCAAGGTCCTGGCCGAACCAAGCCTCAAGGATGCCCGCGCGACCCTGGCCGTGCCCACCTACCTGGCCGACAAGGGCCTGAAGACCTTCGCCGACATCGCCAAGTTCGAGAAAGAACTGGGCGGCAAGATCTACGGCATTGAGCCCGGCTCAGGCGCCAACACCCAGATCAAGGAAATGATCGCCAAGAACCAGTTCGGCCTGGGCAAGTTCCAACTGGTGGAATCCAGTGAGGCCGCCATGCTCTCGGCGGTGGATCGCGCCGTGCGCCGCAAGGAAGCCGTGGTGTTCTTCGGCTGGGCGCCGCACCCAATGAACGTCAACGTGCAGATGACCTACCTCACCGGTAGCGAAAACGCCCTGGGCCCGAACGAAGGCATGGCCACCGTCTGGACCGTTACCGCGCCGAGCTACGCCGAACAATGCCCGAACGTGAACAAGCTGCTGAGCAACCTGACCTTCAGCGCCGCCGACGAGAGCCGCATGATGCAACCGCTGCTCGACCACAAGGACGCGCTCGAGTCGGCCAAGCAGTGGCTCAAGGATCACCCACAAGACAAGGCCCGCTGGCTGGAAGGGGTGACCACCTTCGATGGCAAGCCAGCCGCCGACAACCTGCAATTGACCAGCCAATAAACCACCGAAAATCGCACCCGCAGCCCTCGATGGCTGCGGTGTGAACCACCACGCCTGTAAGGAACCCGCACCATGAACCACGACGTCATCATCACCTGCGCACTCACCGGTGCTGGCGACACGACCGGCAGAAGCCCCCACGTTCCGGTCACGCCCAAACAGATCGCGGCCGCCGCCGTGGAAGCGGCCAAGGCCGGTGCCACCGTGGTTCATTGCCACGTACGCAATCCCGAAACCGGCAAGTTCAGTCGCGACGTAGCGCTGTATCGCGAAGTGATGGAGCGTATCCGCGAAGCCGACGTGGACATCATCGTCAACCTCACCGCCGGCATGGGCGGCGACCTGGAAATCGGTGCCGGCGAGAACCCCATGGAGTTCGGCCCGAACACCGACCTGGTCGGTCCGCTGACCCGTCTGGCCCATGTCGAGGCATTGCTGCCGGAAATCTGCACCCTGGACTGCGGCACCCTGAATTTCGGCGACGGCGACACCATCTACGTCTCCACCCCAGCGCAACTGCGCGCTGGCGCCAAACGTATTCAAGAGCTGGGCGTGAAAGCCGAGCTGGAAATCTTCGACACCGGTCACCTGTGGTTCGCCAAACAGCTGATCAAGGAAGGCCTGCTGGACGATCCGTTGTTCCAGCTGTGCCTGGGTATCCCATGGGGCGCTCCGGCGGACACCACCACCATGAAGGCCATGGTCGACAACCTGCCGGCGGGCGCGGTCTGGGCCGGTTTCGGTATCGGCCGCATGCAAATGCCGATGGCCGCGCAAGCGGTGCTGCTGGGCGGTAACGTGCGGGTCGGCCTGGAAGACAACCTGTGGCTGGACAAGGGCGTGCTGGCGACCAACGGTCAGTTGGTCGAGCGCGCCGCGGAAATCCTCAGCCGCCTCGGTGCCCGCGTCCTGACCCCGGCCGAAGGGCGAGTGAAGATGGGCCTGACCAAGCGCGGTTGATCCCCCGTACAACCCTCAACTGTAGGAGCGAGCTTGCTCGCGATGGGCGTCAACGATGACACGGGGTGCCTGATACCCCGCATTGCCTGAGCCACCCCCGCGAGCAATCGAGCGTCGACCGGCTGCGCCTACAGGAATTGCGAACCTCTTTAGGACATCACCATGAGCTTTATCACCGAAATCAAAACCTTCGCCGCCCTGGGCAGCGGTGTCATCGGCAGCGGCTGGGTCTCCCGCGCCCTCGCCCACGGCCTCGATGTGATCGCCTGGGACCCGGCGCCCGGCGCCGAAGCGGCCCTGCGCAAGCGCGTCGCCAATGCCTGGGGCGCCCTGGAAAAACAAGGCCTGGCCCCGGGTGCTTCGCAAGACCGCCTGCGCTTTGTCGCGACTATCGAAGAGTGCGTGAAAGACGCCGACTTTATCCAGGAAAGCGCCCCGGAGCGCCTGGAGCTGAAACTCGAACTGCACGGCAAGATCAGCGCCGCGGCCAAGCCCAACGCCCTGATCGGCTCCAGTACCTCGGGCCTGTTGCCCAGCGAATTCTACGAAGGCGCCACCCACCCGGAGCGCTGCGTGGTCGGTCACCCATTCAACCCGGTGTACCTGCTGCCGCTGGTGGAAGTGGTCGGCGGCAAGAACACCGCCCCTGAAGCCGTGCAAGCCGCGATGAAAGTCTATGAATCCCTTGGCATGCGCCCACTGCACGTGCGCAAGGAAGTCCCGGGCTTTATCGCCGATCGCCTGCTCGAAGCGCTGTGGCGCGAGGCGCTGCACCTGGTCAACGACGGCGTCGCCACCACTGGCGAAATCGACGATGCGATCCGCTTTGGCGCCGGCCTGCGCTGGTCGTTCATGGGCACCTTCCTGACCTATACCCTGGCGGGCGGCGATGCGGGTATGCGGCACTTCATGGCCCAGTTCGGCCCGGCACTGCAATTGCCGTGGACCTACCTGCCGGCACCGGAGCTGACCGACAAGCTGATCGACGATGTGGTCGACGGGACCAGCGATCAGTTGGGCAAACACAGCATCTCGGCCCTGGAACGCTATCGCGACGATTGCCTGCTGGCGGTGCTGGAGGCGGTGAAAACCACCAAGGCCAAGCACGGTATGAGTTTCAGCGAGTAAGTTTACTGGTGTCTGGGCGGGCCCCTTCGCGGGCAAGCTCCGCTCCCACAAGGTCCGAGTCGTTCGCACATTTTGTGTACGGTGAAAAACTGTGGGAGCGGAGCTTGCCCGCGAAGGCGGTCTGACAGACACCCCTCATTCGTGATCTGTTCACCTCTTCGGACATCCACCATGCCCACCCTCACCACCTACACCAGCGAAGTCATCCCCGACTGGGTCGACTACAACGGTCACCTGCGCGACGCCTTCTACCTGCTGATCTTCAGCTACGCCACCGACGCCCTGATGCTGCGCCTGGGCATGGACAGCGACAACCGCGAAGCCACCGGCAGCTCGTTGTTTACCCTCGAACTGCACCTCAACTACCTGCACGAAGTCAAACTCGGCGCCCAGGTCGAAGTGCGCACCCAGATCATCGGCCACGACGCCAAACGCCTGCACCTCTACCACAGCCTGCATCTGGTGGGCGGCGACAAGGAACTGGCCGGCAACGAGCAAATGCTGCTGCACGTCGACCTCGCCGGCCCGCGCTCGGCACCTTTCAGCGACGCCGTGCTGGAAAAACTGCAAGCCATCCTCGAAGACCAGAGCGACCTGCCGCCCCCGGAATACATTGGCCGCGTGATTGGATTGCCTGCGAAAAAATAAGAATCCACCGAAAAGGAGCTCACCGTGAACACCGCCGCCGCGTTTGCCGATTTCCGCAGTTACCCGCTGATCAGTGCCCTGACCGCCGCGCATCCGCTGGCGGATCGCATCGAGGTGTATTGGGCGGATGCTCGTATCAGTCCGTACCATCACGTGTGGCTACGGGACAACTGCCCGTGCCCGCAATGCGTGTACACGGTAACCCGTGAGCAAGTGCTGGAAATCGTCGATGTGCCTGAGGACCTGGCACCCGCCGCCATCCGTATCGACGACGGCGGCTGCCTGTGCATCGACTGGCGGGACGGTCACGCCAGCCGCTTCGACCCGGGCTGGCTGCGGACGCATGCCTATGACGACGAGTCGCGCATCGAACGCCAGGCCGGCAAACCGAAAAGCCGGCTGTGGACCAGTAGCCTGGAGTTGCCGGTATTCGAGTTCGCCGCCCTCAAGGAAGACCCGAAAACCTTGCTGCACTGGTTATTGGCCTTGCGCGACACCGGCCTGACCCAAGTCCGCGGCGTACCGACCGAGCCTGGCTCGCTGGCCGAAGTGGCCAAGCTGATCTCGTTTATCCGCCAGACCAATTTCGGCGTGCTGTTCAACGTGCAATCCAAGGCCGATGCCGACAGCAACGCCTACACCGCCTTCAATCTGCCGTTGCACAGCGACCTGCCGACCCGCGAGCTGCAACCGGGCCTGCAATTCCTGCATTGCCTGGTGAATGATGCCGAGGGTGGCGAGAGCATTTTCGTCGATGGCTTTGCCATTGCCGATGCACTGCGCCGGGAAGACCCGGCGGCGTTCCGCGCCCTGAGCGAGATCCCCGTGGAGTTTCGCAACAAGGACCGACACAGCGACTATCGCTGCCTGGCACCGGTCATCGCGCTGGACAGTACCGGGCAGGTCAGCGAGATCCGCATGGCCAACTTCCTGCGGGGCCCGTTCGAGGCGTCGGTGGAACAGATGCCGGTGCTGTACGGCGCCTATCGACGCTTTATCGCCATGACCCGCGAAGCGCGCTTCCGGATCATGCAGCGGCTCAACCCGGGCGAACTCTGGTGCTTCGATAACCGCCGTACCCTGCACGCGCGCAATGCCTTCGACCCGGCCACCGGGGCACGGCATTTCCAAGGGTGCTATATCGATAGGGATGAGTTGTTGTCGCGGATATTGGTGTTGCAGCGTTGAAGACTTATTGTTCGAACACACTGTCTTGAGCAACTAGGCATTTAGCCACGATTGCTACTTTTTGGTCAGAACGCTAACGTCTTCCCGTCGACACTGACCGTAACCTTGGAAGCAAGGGGTGTTGATTTCAGTCATGCAAATCCCCCCTAGCCAGTGAGCGGGATAAGCGGAAACGCGAAAGAACAGGCCGATAAAGTGACTCACACCCCCCCCGATGCGAAAGCATCGGGGGTTTTTATTTGCGAAATCTGACAACACCGCCAGCGCTACTATGCGGCTAAGGCATTCGCTGCGATCAGAGAATCCCTCTGCAAACCATTGGTCGGGAACACAGTTGGATACGGTCTCTTCGCGGCGGTGCGGCGATACGACAAGCTCCGCTCCCAAAGGTTTTGTGTCGTACGCCAATGCTGTGCACACCACAGAACTGTGGGAGCGGAGCTTGCCCGCGAAGAACGATAACGCGGTCCGCCTATTGAACCCGACCCGGCTGTTTCATTACCCGTTGCTCCACCACTTCCAGCACCTCGCAACCATCATCGAGCAACGTGTACATCACCTCCAGCACGTGCCGGAAATCCTGCTCATCCAGATTGTTGATCGTGGCACAGGTCAAGGTTTGCGAAAGGTCGCGGGCGCCACGCAGCCGGCGACTGGCGAATGCACACAGGTCACGCAAGGGTGCATCAGGATTGAAGAACAGGACGGGGGTTTCTGTGGTGTTGGATTGAAACGCAATGTAGTTCGTCATGACTGGCTCCATTTCAAGGCTAACAAACCACCCTCAATGCGAGGTTGATTGTATGGCTCCGTAAATGGACCGCGACGTCCAGTCATTGAAGTGGCAATGACAAGGAGGACTATAGAAACGTTGCACAGCTATATGCAAGCAAGTACGGGGTGGAATGTTTGAGCAAATACGTCGGGGCCAGAGACGAAATAGCACGCAACACAACCGTAGCCCAAACCGTCTCGTGGCAAGTACACCGACATGAGAGTATCGACCGCTCGCTCCTAGCGTACCGGCTTCAAGTCCATGACACGCTCGGCACCGTCATCTCTCGCCCCTCTGGGCGATACCTATTGCCTCAACAGCAAACATGACAAGTAAAAACACCCCGCCAGGGGACATCGCCTTGGCCACCGCCTTTCGGGAGCTGATGCACGTAGTGCTGAACGTTCGGAGCACTGGCGTCTCGCTTAAGCAGGTCCAACATGCACCGGTCTTCACCTATCTGATGACGCCAAAACAATTCGACAGAATCAAAAAGATTTGCAGGCAGCAAGGTTGGCCTGTGCCGAATCGCCGTGGAATCCTGATTGATCTTCCGGCCATTGCCCACCCCTTGGAATCACGGGAGACCAAGGACCACTGCAGCCCTGAACAGGCGCTGGAAATTTTGACGAACGCCTACTCTCCCTATAGCCAGATCGGGCTCAACAAGCCCAAAAGCGCACAAGGAATCATCTTCAATACGGGTCGAAAAGTAAGAGTAGGCGCCGCAAACTACTACGCCCTGGCGGTCGTAAAAGTCTATCAGGAGGGTGCCGAAAAATACTTGGCCCCGGTCACCGCTTATCATGCGACCGAGGCCAAGATTCGAAACATTAGTTGACTACGAGGAAGGACGGCCTTGTAGACAAGTCTCCCGCACCGAAGCAGAACAACCCAAATGCCTACAATTTCCCTTCATATGACCCTGGCTTACCTGGGCCTTCGCAGCTCCGCCGACAAATTTTCTGCTGTCTGCATAGTCGTGGCCAATGCTAAGCAACTACTGGTCAAATCGCAACCACCTTCGGCTGAGCGGATGTAACACACGGTAACCTCCAATGCGCTTGGCTACTTCACAGTCCCGGCAAACACAACATCCCGCCCCACCTCTTCCACAGGCAAAAAAAACCCCGATCAAGCCGTGACAGGATCGGGGTGAGAGAGTGTGTCCGCAGAGATCCGGGCCGAGGGTGACCAAACCGTCGACAGGTCTACTGGTACTCAGTGTGCTCGCTTGCCCGGCCCGCGAGTTAGCCGAAAACGACCTGTTCATAGGTATCAGAGCCACTCGGGCAATCGGCTCTTGCCGACACCGCGAAGGGCTACCAGAATCGAAGCACGATCACATCGGAACAAGGACCAGCGCCATGATGTACGCGGATTTGATTGACCAGGAAGACCTGTTGGGCCAGCTCAAATCCCTCGGCCTGCAAGTGCCGAGCGGTGCCACCGCTGAGCAAGCCTGCGAATGTGCGGTGCGCGGCCTGGACGATGCCCGGGCCTATGAGCTACGCAAGATGGTCAAGGATATGTACACCAGCAGCGCGACGATTCTGCCGGCCGTGCGCCAGGCGATAGACAAGCAGTTGTTGCCGGCGTTGGCGCAGTATCAGCAGAGCCGCCCGGCCTGATTCAGGAACGGCGGCTGGCCAATTGAAAACACAACGAAACCTGTAGGAGCCGGCTTGCTGGCGATAGCGGTGATGAATGTCACATCGCAATCGCCAGCAAGCTAGCTCCTACAGGTACGGTGTTTCACCGCAAAATACCGTCAAGCCCAGGTGCCCACAGGTACGGTGTTTCACCGAAAAATATCGTCAAGCCCAGGCCCCTGCGAGCCCCTGTTGCCAAGTGGCTCGATCAGAGCCTCACACTGGCAAACGTCGATTCATTACGCGCTTGGCTCAACGCCGACATCGGCCCGGACAACGGCGCCAATACCAACGCCTGCGGAATCGGCATCATTGCCACCTGCTGCGTAGTATTAGAACCAACACGCTCGTCACGCGGCGGAATACCGAAGTACTCGCGGTAGCATTTGGAGAAGTGCGGCGTCGAAACAAACCCGCACACCGATGCCACTTCGATAATCGACATCGGCGTCTGCTTGAGCAACTGCCGCGCCCGAATCAAGCGCAGCTTCAGGTAGTAACGCGACGGCGAACAATGCAGGTACTTCTGGAACAACCGCTCCAGCTGTCGACGGGACACGGCGACATAAACCGCTAGCTCGTCCAGGTCGATCGGCTCTTCCAGGTTGGCTTCCATCAGCGCCACGATTTCCTGCAACTTCGGCTGGTTGGTGCCGAGCATGTGCTTGAGCGGCACACGCTGGTGATCCTGTTCATTACGGATACGCTCGTAGACGAACATTTCCGAAATCGCCGCCGACAACTCACGGCCATGGTCACGGCTGATCAGGTGCAACATCATGTCCAACGGCGCGGTGCCGCCAGAGCTGGTGAAGCGGTTACGGTCGAGGGTGAACAGGCGAGTACTCATGGCCACGCGCGGGAAAGCTTCCTGCATCGAAGCCAGACACTCCCAGTGCACGCTGCAATCAAAACCGTCGAGCAACCCGGCGCAGGCCAGAGCCCAACTGCCGGTGCACACGGCGCCGAGGCGGCGCGACTGGCGGGCCTGGCTCTGCAACCAGGAGACGTGTTCACGGGTTACGGTGCGCTGAATGCCGATACCACCGCAGACAATCACGGTGTCCATGGCCGGCGCTTTGTGCATGGAGGCGTCAGGCGTGATCTGCAGACCGTCGCTGGCCCAGACCTGTCCGCCGTCGACGCTCAGGGTCGTCCAGCGATACAGCTCGCGACCGGACAATTGGTTGGCCATCCGTAGGGGTTCTACGGCGGAAGCCAGGGAAATGAGCGTGAAATTGTCCAGCAGCAGGAAGCCGATGGATTGAGGCGCACGGTTCTGGGGTTGAGCCCCGGGCTGGAACGACGTCATCGCGATATCTCCTCACACAAAGCGGGTGATGGCCTCAGGCGGAGGCTCTTGTTATGGCCCTCATTCTCTCGCGGAGCGGGGCTTTGCAATGACAGAGCAATTGCCATGCCGAAAGTTGAATGGGTATTCAATAACTCCTGAAAACGACATCGCGATGTGTCTATATAGCCCCCGCCATGGGTGCGGGTTATAAGGCCCGGGAAAGCTCTGTAAGCGCCCTGGCAAGGTGCCTTGAGCACTTCGGTAGCACTTGTGTGCTGGGCGCTGAGCAGCGCCAGGAAGGAGTGTCACCGCAAGCACAGTCGACAGACGGTAATCGGGTAAAAACAGGTCGTTGCGAAGGGTTGCCAGTTATCTGTTTGCGACGCGCCAAAAGGTGGCGCGTCATGGGGTGAATGGGCGATTTGTGCACAGGTTTCATTCTGTGCTGTCTGGGCTGACGTCTTCGCGGGCAAGCTCCGCTGCCACAAGGTCCGAGTCGTTCGCGGATTTTGTGTACGGCGAAAAACTGTGGGAGCGGAGCTTGCCCGCGAAAAAGCCGGCACAATCACTACATTTTCCGGATCAACACTCCACCGCGCTGACCGCCAAACCGCCGCGCGAAGTCTCTTTATATTTGTCATGCATATCGGCGCCGGTATCGCGCATGGTGCGAATCACCCGGTCCAGCGAAATGAAGTGCTGGCCGTCGCCGCGCAAGGCCATCTGCGCCGCGTTGATCGCCTTGACCGCGGCAATCGCGTTACGCTCGATACACGGTACCTGCACCAGCCCACCGACCGGATCGCAGGTCAGCCCCAGGTTGTGTTCCAGGCCGATCTCCGCCGCGTTGCACAACTGCTCCGGCGTCGCCCCGAGCACCTGCGCCAAGCCCGCCGCCGCCATGGCGCAAGCCGAACCCACTTCGCCCTGGCAACCGACCTCGGCCCCCGAGATCGAGGCGTTCTTCTTGCACAGGATGCCCACCGCCGCCGCCGCGAGAAAATAGTCGACGACATTGGCGTCGGTCACCACCTCGCTGAACTTCATAAAGTAGTGCAGCACCGCCGGGATAATCCCCGCCGCGCCGTTGGTCGGCGCCGTGACCATGCGCCCACCCGCCGCGTTCTCTTCGTTGACCGCCAGGGCGAACAGGTTCACCCACTCCATGGCGCTCAAGGTCGAGCCGATGACATTGGGCTTGTTCAGCTCCTGCAGGCTGCGGTGCAGCTTGGCCGCGCGCCGGCGCACATTCAGGCCGCCAGGCAAGATGCCCTCGTGCTTGAGGCCCTGCTCCACACAATCCTGCATCGCGCGCCAAAGCTTCATCAGGCCGCTGCGGATCTCGTCTTCGGCCCGCCAGACCTTTTCATTGGCCAACATCAACTCGGCAACGCTCAGGCCATGTCGCTGACACAACTCAAGCAATTGCGCGGCGCTGGAAAAATCATACGGCAGCACCGTGCGGTCCATGTCCGCCACGCCGCTTTCCGCCTGGGCCTGGTCGACGACAAAACCACCGCCCACCGAATAGTAGGTATCGCGATGCAGCTCTTTATCTTTATCTTCGCCAAAAGCAACCAGGGTCATGGCATTGGGATGGAACGCCAGGTTCTCATCGATCAGGCGCATGTCCCGCGCCCAGACAAACGGAATCGCCAGGCGGTTATCCAGCAGCAGCGTATCGGTTTCCCGCAAGGTGGCGATACGCAGGCCGATTTGCGACGGATCGATCGCGTCCGGCCACTCGCCCATCAGGCCCATGATCACCGCGTTGTCGCTGCCGTGGCCGATGCCGGTAGCCGACAGCGAACCATAGAGCTGCACTTCGACCCGCGTCACCCGTTCCAGCTCGCCGCGCTCACGCAGCCCCTGGACGAACAATGCCGCGGCACGCATGGGGCCCACGGTGTGGGAGCTGGAAGGGCCGATGCCGATCTTGAACAGGTCAAACACGCTGATTGCCATTGTTGCGAAGTCCTCTGAGTGCCTGTTCCAGACGCCTGAGCGTCCGGTGGCGGAGCTGCTACGCTCAAGGATCGCAATCCGCCGGGATAAAACATCATCAGCCTTTTGACAGCCCGCACGACGTCCCACACCGACGCACCCATGTCCAGCAACGCCAGTGTCCGCGCACAGGTAATTTCCAGCGTTTTTTTGCGGCGCAGAGGGGAAAAAAGGCCCGAAAAAAGCTGTAAACGACCTCACCGACACTGGAAGCGACCCTCCCTGTACTGGATACGACGCACCCTGTAGGCGACAGATTTAGGCTGGTACATGATCAGTCTCGACTCGATTGCAAGGCACCGGGGTAGAGCCGTCCTCGGCGCCTACAACCGCAACACAAAATAACTAAGCGCGATCGTCCAGTCGGACCACTGCCAAAAATAAACATCCAGGAGTCCACCCATGAAAGGTTCCCCGTCGTTGTTGTTGGCCGCCATGCTGAGTCTGCCAATGCTGGCCCAGGCTGCAGAGCCGGCACAGTGCAGTACCGTTAACTTCTCTGATGTCGGTTGGACCGACATCACCGCCACCACGGCAACCACCAGCGTGGTACTCGACGCTCTGGGCTACAAGACCAAGACCACCATGATTTCCGTGCCGGTGACCTACAAGTCCCTGGCCGACGGCAAGAACATGGACGTGTTCCTCGGCAACTGGATGCCAACCATGGAAAACGACATCAAGGCCTACCGTGATGCCGGCACCGTGGAAACCGTGCGCACCAACCTCAAGGGCGCCAAGTACACCCTCGCCGTCCCTCAGGCGCTGTATGACAAGGGCCTGCATGACTTCGCCGATATCGCCAAGTTCAAGAAGGAACTGGACGGCAAGATCTACGGCATCGAACCGGGTAACGATGGCAACCGCCTGATCCAGAGCATGATCGACAAGAACGCCTTCGGTCTCAAAGACGCTGGCTTCAAAGTCGTCGAGTCCAGCGAAGCCGGCATGCTCTCGCAGGTCGACCGTGCGCAGAAACGCGACACCGCCGTGGTCTTCCTGGGCTGGGCACCGCACCCGATGAACAAGCGCTTCAAGATCGAATACCTCACCGGTGGTGACGAGTACTTCGGCCCTGACTTCGGCGCCGCGACCGTCCTGACCAACACCCGCAAGGGTTACACCCAGGAATGCAGCAACGTCGGCCAACTGCTGAAGAACCTCGAGTTCACCGTCGACATGGAAAGCTCGCTGATGGGCAACATCCTCGACGACAAGATGAAGCCTGAAGCCGCTGCCAAGGCGTGGCTGAAGAAGAACCCACAGGTGCTGACCACCTGGCTGGCGGGCGTGACCACCATTGACGGTAAACCAGGCCTGGACGCCGTGAAAGCCAAGCTCGCGCAATAACCGCCACGTCCGGGCGGGTTCGCCCGCCTGGACCGGCATTTATTTCCCCGCATGTGGACGTTCAATACCATGCTGACTGAACATAAAATCCCCCTGGGCCAGTACATCGCGGCGTTCGTCGAATGGTTGACGAAGCACGGTGCCAACTACTTCGATTTCATCGCCTCGACGCTGGAAGCGATGATCCACGGCGTGACCTTCGCGCTGGCCTGGTTCAATCCGCTGGCATTGATTGCGCTGATCGCGGCGATCGCCCACCTGATCCAGCGCAAATGGGGGCTGACCGCCTTCGTGATCGCTTCCTTCCTGCTGATCCTCAACCTGGGATACTGGCAGGAAACCATGGAAACCCTGGCCCAGGTGATGTTCGCCACCCTGGTTTGCGTGGTCATCGGCGTGCCGCTGGGCATTGTTGCCGCGCATAAGCCGATGTTCTACACCCTCATGCGTCCGGTCCTCGACCTGATGCAGACCGTACCGACCTTCGTGTACCTCATTCCAACCCTGACCCTGTTCGGTCTGGGTGTTGTCCCCGGTCTGATCTCCACGGTGGTGTTCGCGATTGCCGCGCCCATCCGCCTGACCTACCTGGGCATCCAGGATGTACCGCAAGAACTGATGGACGCCGGCAAGGCCTTCGGCTGCTCGCGCCGTCAACTGCTCGCCCGCATTGAACTGCCCCACGCCATGCCGAGCATCGCCGCCGGTGTCACCCAGTGCATCATGCTGTCGTTGTCGATGGTGGTGATCGCCGCACTGGTGGGTGCCGATGGCTTGGGCAAACCCGTGGTCAACGCACTGAACACCGCTGATATCGCCCTGGGCTTCGAAGCCGGCCTGGCGATCGTATTGCTGGCAATCATGCTCGACCGTATCTGCAAACAACCCGACGCACAGGTAAGGGGTGACGCATGAGCATCATTCGCTTCGACAAGGTAGACGTCATCTTCTCCAAGAACCCGCGAGAGGCCCTCGCGTTGTTGGACAAAGGCCTCAAGCGTGAAGAGATCCTGAAAAAGACCGGGCAGATCGTCGGCGTGGAAAACGCCAGCCTGGAAATCGAGAAAGGCGAGATCTGCGTACTGATGGGCCTGTCCGGCTCCGGCAAGTCCAGCTTGCTGCGCTGCATCAACGGTTTGAACACGGTCAGCCGTGGCCACTTGTTCGTCGAACATGAAGGTCGGCAGATCGACATCGCCAACTGCACCGACGCCGAACTGAAGATGATGCGCACCCAGCGCATCGCCATGGTGTTCCAGAAGTTCGCCCTGATGCCCTGGTTGACGGTGCGCGAGAACATCAGCTTCGGCCTGGAAATGCAGGGTCGTCCCGAGAAGGAACGCCGCCAGCTGGTGGACGAGAAGCTGCAACTGGTGGGTCTGGAGCAATGGCGTAACAAGAAGCCCGACGAACTGTCCGGCGGTATGCAACAACGCGTGGGCCTGGCCCGCGCCCTGGCGATGGACGCCGACATTCTGTTGATGGACGAACCCTTTTCGGCCCTCGATCCACTGATCCGCCAAGGCTTGCAGGATGAACTGCTCGACCTGCAACGCAAGCTGCACAAGACGATCGTGTTCGTCAGCCACGACCTGGATGAGGCCCTGAAGCTGGGCAGCCGCATCGCCATCATGAAAGACGGCCGGATCATCCAGTACAGCAAGCCCGAAGACATCGTGCTCAACCCGGCGGACGAATACGTGCGCACCTTTGTGGCCCACACCAATCCGCTCAATGTGCTCTGCGGGCGCAGCCTGATGCGCACCCTGGACAACTGCAAGCGGGTCAACGGTTCGGTGTGCATCGACCCGGGCGGCGATTCGTGGATCGACCTGGCCGAAGGCAACACCATCAAGGGTGCGCGCCAGAACGGTGCCAGCCTGAACCTGCAAAGCTGGGTGCAGGGCCAATCGGTGGAAGCCCTGGGGCGTACGCCGACACTGGTGGACTCGAACATTGGTATGCGCGATGCGCTGCAGATCCGCTACCAGACCGGCAACAAGCTGGTGCTGCACGATAACAACAAGGTGGTGGGGATTCTCGGCGACAGCGAGTTGTATCACGCGCTGCTGGGCAAGAACCTGGGTTGAGAGACCGGCAAGGACGCCGCGAGCGCATCGCGGCGTCGTTGTTTTCGGGATGCCGTTTTACCGCTGATGGCAGGCGGGAAGAAGCGCCGGGCAACGGCGATTTGTCGTAACCCTGCTTTTTTGTTAATTGAACGTTCAATCAAAACAAAATAGACTGGTCCCCATACCGGTAGCCGTTTCCTGGCCGCCAACAGGTCTGAGGAGAGGTGCACGATGCCCAAGGTCGGTATGCAACCCATACGCCGCCAGCAATTGATTGCCGCCACGTTGACGGCGGTCGATCAGGTCGGGATGGCGGATGCCAGCATTGCGCTAATCGCCCGCTTGGCCGGGGTTTCGAATGGCATCATCAGCCACTACTTTCGGGACAAGAATGGCCTGATCGCCGCCACGATGCGCTACCTGATGAATGTCCTGATCGAGAACGTCGCCGCGCGCCGCCTGGCGCTGACAGACGACAGCCCCAGGGCGCATCTACAGGTGATTATCGAAGGCAACTTCGATGCCAGCCAGGTCAATGGCCCGGCCATGAAAACCTGGTTGGCCTTCTGGGCCACCAGCATGCACCACCCGTCTTTGCACAGGTTGCAGCGGATCAACGATCACCGTCTGTATTCCAACCTGTGTTGCCAGTTCCGCCGCGTCCTGCCGTTGTCCGCGGCGCGCAGCGCGGCACGCGGACTGGCCGCGTTGATCGATGGTTTGTGGTTGCGCGGCGCGCTGTCGGGAGATGCTTTCGACACCGCGCAGGCACAACGGATCGCTTATGAATATATGGATTTCCAACTGGCAAAACAGGTGTGCATAAGCGGCCAAGAACGCTTCGGCACCTGAACGATCGCGGACTCGCGTTGCCCCGGCTACAGGGCTTCCGCTCCGAGGTCTGCCAACCCACACTGCACTTGCGAGGACACTATGGCCCGTTTCGAACTGCAAAAACTCTACATCGACGGCGGCTACAGCGACGCCAGCGGCGATGCCACTTTCGACGCCATCAACCCAGCTAATGGTGAAGTGCTAGCCACCGTGCAACGCGCGACCAAGGCAGACGTCGAGCGGGCCGTGGTCAGTGCCGAAAAAGGCCAGAAAATCTGGGCCGCGATGACCGCCATGGAGCGCTCGCGGATCCTCCGTCGCGCCGTGGATATCCTCCGTGAGCGCAACGACGAACTGGCCGCCCTGGAAACCCTGGATACCGGCAAGGCTTACTCGGAAACCCGTTATGTCGACATCGTCACCGGTGCCGACGTGCTGGAATACTACGCCGGCCTGGTGCCCGCCATCGAAGGCGAGCAGATCCCACTGCGCAGCACTTCGTTTGTCTACACCCGTCGCGAGCCGCTGGGCGTGGTCGCCGGGATCGGCGCGTGGAACTACCCGATCCAGATCGCCTTGTGGAAATCCGCACCGGCCCTGGCCGCCGGCAACGCGATGATCTTCAAACCGAGCGAAGTCACCTCGCTGACCACCCTGAAACTGGCCGAGATCTATACCGCGGCCGGCGTGCCGGCCGGTGTGTTCAACGTCCTCACCGGCAGCGGCCGTGAAGTCGGCACCTGGCTGACCGAACACCCGCGTATCGAGAAAGTCTCCTTCACCGGCGGCACCGACACCGGCAAGAAAGTCATGGCCAGTGCTTCCAGCTCGTCGCTCAAGGACGTGACCATGGAACTGGGCGGCAAGTCGCCGCTGATCATTTTCGACGACGCCGACCTCGACCGCGCCGCCGACACCGCGATGATGGCCAACTTCTACAGCTCCGGCCAGGTCTGCACCAACGGCACCCGCGTGTTCGTGCCGAGCCACCTGAAAGCCGCTTTCGAAGCCAAGATCGTCGAGCGTGTGGCGCGGATTCGCATCGGTAACCCGCAAGACGAGAACACCAACTTCGGCCCGCTGGTCAGCTTCGCTCATATGGAAAGCGTGCTGGGCTACATCGCCAAGGGCAAGGAAGAAGGCGCGCGCCTGCTGTGCGGCGGCGAACGCCTGAGCGCCGGCGAATTCGCCAAGGGGGCTTTTGTCGCGCCGACCGTGTTCACCGACTGCAGCGACGACATGAGCATCGTCCGTGAAGAAATCTTCGGCCCGGTGATGAGCATCCTCAGCTACGAAACCGAAGAAGAAGTGATCCGTCGCGCCAATGACACCGACTTCGGCCTGGCCGCCGGTGTGGTGACCAAGGATCTGAACCGCGCCCACCGCGTGATTCATCAGCTCGAAGCGGGTATCTGCTGGATCAACGCCTGGGGCGAGTCCGACGCCAAGATGCCGGTCGGCGGCTACAAGCAGTCGGGTGTCGGCCGTGAGAACGGCATCAGTTCGCTGAACAACTTCACCCGGATCAAATCGGTACAGGTTGAGTTGGGCGAATACAACTCGGTGTTCTAAGACCCGAGCCTTGTATTGCCCGTGAGGCCGTCTTCGCGAGCAAGCTCGGCTCCTACAGAGTTGGGGCGTTCACATAACCGATGTGCGACGCAAACCTTGTAGGAGCCAGCTTGCTGGCGATCGAGTGCGCAGCACTCGCCCTGAGACGCCCCGCTCGACCCACTTCAACGAGGGCTGCATTTCATGTCCCAAGAATTCGATTACATCATCATCGGTGCCGGCTCCGCCGGTAATACCCTGGCCACCCGCCTGACCGAAGACGCCGGCGTCACCGTGCTGCTGCTCGAAGCCGGCGGTCCCGACTACCGCTTCGACTTCCGTACCCAGATGCCCGCCGCCCTGGCCTTCCCCCTGCAAGGCCGACGCTACAACTGGGCCTACGAAACCGACCCGGAACCGCACATGGACGGGCGTCGTATGGAATGCGGCCGCGGCAAGGGCCTCGGCGGTTCTTCGCTGATCAACGGCATGTGCTACATCCGTGGCAACGCCATGGACTACGACGGCTGGGCCAAGCTGCCAGGCCTGGAAGACTGGGCCTACCTCGACTGCCTGCCGTATTTCCGCAAGGCGGAAACCCGTGACATCGGTCCCAACGACTACCACGGTGGCGAAGGCCCGGTCAGCGTGGCCACGCCCAAAGCTGGCAACAACCCGCTGTTCCACGCCATGGTCGAAGCCGGCGTACAGGCCGGTTACCCGCGTACCGTGGACCTCAACGGTTACCAGCAGGAAGGCTTCGGTCCGATGGACCGTACCGTGACGCCCAAGGGCCGCCGCGCCAGTACCGCCCGTGGTTACCTGGACACCGCCAAGCAGCGCTCGACCCTGACCATCGTCACCCACGCCTTGACCGACAAGATTTTATTCGAAGACAAGCGTGCGGTCGGCGTGCGTTACCTGCTGGGTTCGGCCGAAGAACCGGTCGAAGTCCGCGCGCGCAAGGAAGTCCTGCTGTGCAGCGGCGCCATCGCCTCGCCGCAGATACTCCAGCGCTCCGGCGTCGGTCCGGCCAAATTGCTGCAAAGCCTGGACATCCCGGTGGTCCACGACCTGCCGGGCGTCGGTGAAAACCTCCAGGACCACCTGGAGCTGTACCTGCAATACGCCTGCACCCAGCCGGTCTCGCTGTACCCCTCGCTGCTGTGGTGGAACCAACCGGCCATCGGTGCCGAATGGCTGTTCAACGGCACCGGTATCGGCGCCAGCAACCAGTTCGAAGCCGGCGGTTTCATCCGCACCCGCCCGGAATTCGAATGGCCGAATATCCAGTACCACTTCCTGCCGGTGGCGATTAACTACAACGGCAGCAACGGCGTGAAAGAGCACGGCTTCCAGGCGCACATGGGTTCCATGCGTTCGCCGAGCCGTGGTCGGGTGCAGGCCAAGTCCAAGGACCCGCGCCAGCACCCGAGCATCCTGTTCAACTACATGGCCACCGAGCAGGACTGGCAGGAATTCCGCGACGGCATCCGCCTGACCCGGGAAATCATGCAGCAGCCGGCACTGGATGTTTACCGTGGGCGCGAAATCAGCCCAGGGATCGAGGTGCAGACCGACGAGCAACTCGACCGGTTTGTCCGCGAGCACGCCGAGACCGCGTTCCATCCGTCCTGCTCGTGCAAGATGGGCAGCGACGAGATGGCGGTGGTCGACAGCCAGGGGCGCGTGCATGGCATGCAGGGCCTGCGGGTGGTCGATGCGTCGATCATGCCGATTATCACCACCGGCAACCTGAACGCGCCGACGATCATGATCGCCGAGAAAATCGCCGACAAGATCCGTGGCCGCCAACCCCTGCCGCGCAGCCAGGCCGACTACTACGTGGCCGGCGAAGCGCCGGTGCGCGGCAAGCCGCTGCGTGAAGTGAGCCGGACCGCGCAGTAACCCCCATGGAGCGACACAGATCCTTGTAGGAGCCGGCTTGCCGGCGATGAGGCCAGTCAGTCTTGCATCGACTGATCAGCCGCCATCGCCGGCAAGCCGGCTCCCACAGGTTCGTTGTCCTGCCCAAGATCTGTGCCAGACGAAAATTCCGCAAAGGAGCTCTCACGGCCGTACAAGCCTCCACCCTGCACACAACGTAAACAATCCCCACACCGCCCCGCCCTTGCTCCTCCCCCCCGCGCAGGCCTAATCTAATGGCGCGCAAACGTTTCACCCCGCCCCAATTCGACACACCGCCACATTGCTGGCCACGAGGCTTTCCCATGTTTGATGTCGTCTCTTCGAGCAAATGGCCCACCGGCTACCTGATCAATCCCAACCCAGAGCCCATGGACCCCAAGTGGCTGAAGGAATTCAGCAAGATCCCGGCCGCCGCGGTCAGCGACTGCCTCGGTCGTAACGTCGGCGGCCTGGGCCTGCGACCGTTCCACGGCAACACCCCGATGCTCGGCAATGCCCTGACCGTACGCGTACGTCCGGGCGACAACCTGATGATCCTCAAGGCCATGCAGATGGCCCGTCCGGGCGACGTGCTGGTGATCGACGGCAGCGCCGACCTGACCCGCGCCGTGTTCGGCGGCATCATGCGCGCCATGGCCCTCAAGGCCGGGATCGTCGGCGTGGTGATCAACGGCGCCCTGCGTGACCTCGACGAATGGCAGACCGGCGAGCTGCCAGCCTATGCCATTGGCGGCGTGCACCGTGGCCCGAGCACCGACGGCGGTGGCGAGATCAACGTAGCGATTTCCTGTGCTGGCATGCTGGTGACCCCGGGTGACCTGATGATCGGCGACGGTGACGGCGTTGTCGCCGCCGCCCGCTCCGAACTACCGGAGTTGCTGGTGCGCTGCCACGATCTGCTGGCGCGGGAAAAAGCCACGCTGGCGGCGATCGAAGCCGGCACCCTGGACCCGGACCGCTTCGACGCGATCCTGCGCGCCAAGGGCTGTCCGCTGTAACCCCTGGCTTCGCGCCCCCCCTGTAGGAGCCAGCTTGCTGGCGATGAACGTCGCCACACCGCGATCATTCTGATGCCCCGCGTTTTCGTTGACGACCATCGCCAGCAAGCTGGCGCCTACAGTGAGTGTTGCGCGCGGGCCTTGCAGGCGTCAGCGAGTCGGTTCCAGGCTCGTGTCGTTCGCAAAGTCGCCTTTTCCTGACAGACTGGTCATTGGGGCATCCTATACGGCCCCCCTCACGGCCACCGCCATTTCCAGGGAGGTTCCCCATGTTCGACTTCCACCCCCAGCTCAAGCAGCGTTTCGCCGGCTTGCGCACAGGCGCTGAATTTTTCTCGCTGCGTTACCTGCGCGAATCTGGCCAATACCTGTCGGTACGCAAGAACGTGGCGGACCCCCCCAGCCTGCGCCTCGACGAAGGTGCGATGCTGACCGTACGAGTCAACGGTGTCGAAGCCTACGCCGCCACCAACGACCTGTCCCAGGCCGGCCTGCAAAGCGCTCTCGAACGCGCCGAAAACTACGCCCGGTTGATGGCCCCCCACGCCCTGCTCGACCTGCGCCAACAGGCCGTGTCCAGCGACCGCGCCGATTATCGCTCGCCCCAGCTCGACCAGCCCTTCCCGTCCCTGAGCGACTGCTACGCCCTGCTCGGCGCCGAATCGGCCGCGGTGCCCAAGGACGAGCGGCTGGTCAACTGGGAAGTCAGCCTCGGCCTGACCCAGGTCGAGCAGATCTACCTGAACAACGCCGGCGCCGAGCTGCGCCAGGCGCTGCGCTTCGTCTACCCGGGCCTGAGCGTCACCGCCTACGACGGCGCGGACAGCCAGACCCGCACCTTGGGCCGGGAAAACTTCGGCCAGCAAGGCGGCGCCGATGTCATCGGCCGTTCCGGGCTGATCGGTTCCGGCATACGGATCGCCGACCAGGCCCTGCAGTTGCTGCTGGCGCCCAACACCCCGCAAGGTCCGCGCGACCTGCTGCTGACCCCGGACCAGATGATCCTGCAGATCCACGAATCCATCGGTCACCCGCTGGAGCTGGACCGCATCCTCGGCGACGAACGCAATTACGCCGGCACCAGCTTCGTCAAGACCAGCGACTTCGGCAGCCTGCAATATGGTTCGGCGCTGCTCAACGTGACCTTCGATCCAACCATCGCGCAACAACTGGCCAGCTACGCTCATGACGACGATGGCACACCAGCACGCAAGGAGTTCCTGATTCGTGAGGGCCGGCTGCTGCGCCCACTGGGCGGCGCGCTGTCGCAGTTCCGCTCCGGCCTCGACGGGGTCGCCAACAGCCGCGCCTGTAGCTGGAATCGCCCGCCCATCGACCGTATGGCCAACCTCAATATCGAACCTGGCGAGCAGTCCTTCGCCCAATTGGTCGGTGGTATCGAGAAGGGCATCCTGATGTCCACCAACCGTTCCTGGTCCATCGACGACGCCCGCAACAAATTCCAGTTCGGCTGCGAGTGGGGTCAACTGATCGAGAACGGTGAGCTCAAGGGTGTGGTGAAAAACCCCAACTACCGGGCGATTTCCGCGCAGTTCTGGCGCAACCTCAGCGCTGTCGGCAATGCCGAGACCTTCCAGGTGCTGGGCACGCCGAACTGCGGCAAGGGCGAGCCGAACCAGGTGATCCGGGTCGGGCATGCATCGCCCGCCTGTGTCTTCAGCAATGTCGATGTGTTTGGAGGAGATGCCTGATGAGTACTTCACTGAGTCAGGTCGAACACTTCCGCGCGCTGGTCGACGGCTTGCAGGAACAACTCCGCGCCCCGGAACGTTTCACCCTGGGATATGCCGCCGAAGCGTCGGACTTTATCCGTTTCAATCACGGCCGGGTGCGCCAGGCCGGGCAGGTGCAACAGGCCACATTGAGCTTCAAGCTGATCAACGACGGGCGCCACGCTGACTTGCAGATCACCCTCTCCGGCGAACCAGGGCCGGACCGTCAGCGCCTGGCGGACGGCCTGCAACAACTGCGCGAAATCCTTGCGCTGCTGCCGGCGGATCCGTACCTGCTGCTCAACCACAACGCCTGGCAAAGCCACAACGTGCAGAGCCACGCATTGCCGGAAACCGCCCAGGTACTGGAAGAAATCAGCCGGGCCGCGGTCGGTCTGGACCTGGTCGGGTTCTACGCCGCCGGGCCCATCAGCCGCGGCTTTGCCAGTTCCGACGGGGCTTTCGGCTGGCACCAGGCCAATAGTTTCAACTTCGACTGGAGCCTGTTCCACGAAAACGGCCAGGCGGTGAAAGCCAGTTTCGCCGGCCATGACTGGAACAGCGACAGCTTTGCCCGACGCTTCCAGCAGGCCCGTGAACAACTCGAGTTTCTCGGGCGCCCGCTGCGCACCCTGGCGCCGGGCGAATATCGCGCCTACCTGGCACCGGCGGCACTCGAAGAAGTCATGGGCATGCTCAGTTGGGGCGGTTTCTCGGCCCAGGCCATCGGTAGCAAGCACAGCCCCCTGCAGAAGCTCTACGCCGGCGAGGCCAGCTTCAGTCCCAGGGTCTGGCTCGGTGAGCAGATCAGCGGTTCGTTGAGCCCGGCGTTTTCCAGCGAAGGTTATCCGCGCGGCGATGTGTCGTTGGTCGCGGCGGGCGTGGCTGATCAACAATTGATCAACTCCCGCAGTGCCGCCGAATATGGCCTGACCACCAACGGCGCCAGCGGCGGCGAGTACCCCGGCGCCTTGCAGATGCGCGCCGGGGTGCTTGCCCAGGCCGATATCCTCAAGCAACTGGGCACCGGCTTGTACATCAGCAACCTGTGGTACCTGAACTATTCGGACCAACCGGCGGCGCGGATGACCGGCATGACCCGCTTCGCCACCTTCTGGGTGGAGAACGGCGAGATCCAGGCGCCGGTCAGCACCATGCGCTTCGATGACAGTGCCTACAGCCTGCTGGGCAGCCAGTTGGAAGCCCTGACCCAGGAGCGCGAACTGCTGCTGTCGGCCAGCACCTACGACCAGCGGCAGACCGCGTCGAACCTGCTGCCGGGGGCGCTGATCAGCAAACTGACCTTGACCCTGTAACCTCTTGCGGACACAGCAACACCTGTAGGAGCCAGCTTGCTGGCGATGAGTTCAAGAACGCCGCGTGGTTTCAGGAACCCCGCGTTATCGTTGACGACCATCGCCAGCAAGCTGGCTCCTACAAGATCCACAACAGCCAAAAAATCGCCCCCGGCGCCCTGACCGAAATACCCGCCCACCTATCCGTTCAGCCAGTTGCCCTGACGCCGCCCGGCGCGCTATACATTCCCTCTGCTTTTGTCGCACTATCAAAACGCCACCTTCGTCCAGAAACATTCAGAAAAACCAGGCTCGACCCGCGATTTCCTTACTCAACACCGCACCTCTTTCATCCCCCCCGAAAGTGCTTTGCTGGAGCTTGATATGAATCATGGAAGCTTTGTCATCAACAACCTGTACCGGCATTTCAACATCCACGTCGAGCGCATCGGCGACGATCCGCGGCGCAAGACGGTGCTGCTGGTCAATGGCGCCCTGGCCACCACCAGCTCCTTCACCCGCACCGGCAAATGCCTGGCCGAACACTTCAATGTGGTGCTGTTCGACCTGCCTTTCGCCGGGCGCTCACAACCCTACAACCCCGATCCGGGCCTGGTGACCAAGGATGACGAGGTGGAGATTCTCCTGGCCCTGGTGCGACGTTTCGAGGTCAATCACCTGGTGTCCGCCTCCTGGGGCGGCATTTCCGCCCTGCTGGCCCTGACCCGGCACCCGCCGACCATCGAAAGCTCGGTGGTGATGGCCCTGGCGCCCGACCTGAACCCGCCGATGCTGGCTTACGTGCGGCGGGTCCACGAGTTGATCGCGGTGGACGACAAATCCGCCATCGGCCATCTGCTCAACGACACCGTCGGCCACTACCTGCCGGCGCGCCTCAAGACCACCAACCACCAGCACCTGTCCTCGATGCCCAGCACCGAATACCGCCAGGCGCGCTTTCATATCGACCAGGTGCTGCAACTGGGCGACGGCAACTACCTGCGGGCACTGTCGGTGATCCAGGGCCCGGTGCATTTCATCAACGGTGCCAAGGACATCTACACCCCGGCCGAAGGGGCGCGGGTGTTTCAGCAATACATCCCCCACTGCAGCTTTAGCGTCGCCGAGGACACCGGCCATTTGCTCGACCTGGAATCTCGCCAGGCGGCCAACGCGGTGCATCAGGCATTGCTCGGTTTCCTGTTAACACCCAATGCCGGGTAACACCTCATCCTGTAGGAGCCGGCTTGCTGACGATCCAGGCGACGCGGTCTATCAGAAACACCGCGTCATCGTTCATCGCCAGCAAGCCGGCTCCCACCCAGGATGTGGGCGTACGCAAATCCTGTGTCCGACGCGATCCCCTGTAGGCGTTGGCTTGCCAGCAATGGCGCCCTCGAGAACAACGCAAGCCCATGGAATCTCTCACAGGACTTGCATCCGACAGCAACAATCAAACACGCGCCTACACCGTTCCTGACCGATCAGGCATACTGCAACTACGTAGCCAGCTAACAAATAGAGCCGCTCATGCCCGACCGTGCCCCTCTCGACGTAACGACCGCTCGCTGGCTACCGTGGGTGGTGGCCATTGCCTTCTTCATGCAGTCCCTCGACGGGACCATCCTCAACACCGCATTACCGGCCATGGCCCTGGACCTGGCGGAAAACCCCTTGCGCATGCAAGGCGTGGTGATCGCCTACATGCTTACCGTGGCTTTGCTGATCCCCGCCTCGGGCTGGATTTCCGACCGCTTCGGCACCAAGCGCATCTTCTTCAGCGCGATCCTGCTGTTCAGCATCGGCTCCCTGCTCTGTGCCCTGTCGAGTTCGCTGAACATGCTGATCGGCGCGCGGATCATCCAGGGCCTGGGCGGCTCGCTGATGTTGCCGGTCGGCCGGTTGGTGGTGCTACGCGCCTACCCACGCTCGGAGCTGGTGCGAATCATGGGCTTTATCACCATTCCCGGCCTGCTCGGTCCGTTGATCGGTCCGACCATGGGCGGCTGGATGGTGCAGTACCTGACCTGGCACTGGATCTTCCTGATCAACTTGCCGGTGGGCCTGCTCGGCTGCTACGCGGTGTGGAAGTTCATCCCCGACCTGCGCGGCAGCGAGCGCACGCGCTTCGACGGCATCGGTTTCCTGCTGTTCGGCGCCGCGATGCTGCTGATTACCATCGCCATGGAAGGCCTGGGCGAACTGCAATTGCCGCACCTGCGGGTGATGTTGCTGCTGTTCGCCGGCCTCGCCTGCCTGGCGGCGTACTGGTTGCGGGCCGGGCATATCGACAATCCGTTATTCGCCCCGTCGCTGTTCAAGACCCGGACCTTTGCCGTGGGCATCCTCGGCAACCTGTTCGCCCGCCTGGGCAGCGGCGCCCTGCCGTTCCTGGTGCCCCTGCTGCTGCAAGTGGCCCTGGGCTACTCGCCGTCCCAGGCCGGGATGAGCATGTTGCCGCTGGCGGCGGCGGCGATGTTCGCCAAGTCGATTGCCCGACCGCTGATCGAGCGCCTCGGTTATCGCATCGTGCTCACCGGCAACACCCTGGCGCTGGGCATCATGCTCGCGGTCATGGGTCTGGTCACCGAGCACACGCCTTACCCCTTGTTGCTGGTCATGCTGGCGATTGCCGGGGCGATCAACTCGCTGCAATTCACGGCGATGAACACCGTGACCTTGATCGACCTCGACGACAAGTCCGCCAGCAGCGGCAACAGCCTGCTGTCGGTGGTGGCGCAATTGTCCCTGAGCCTTGGCGTGGCGTGCGCCGGCGCCCTGCTCGGCGGCTTTACCGCCGCCGTCGGCAACGATGGGGTGGAGACGGTACTCGGCGCCTTCCAGCTGACCTTCCTCACCGTGGGCATCATGGCGATGCTGGCGGCGACGATTTTCCTCCAGCTTTCATCCCAGGATGGGCGGCGGGCCAAGGTGGTCCAGGAGCAGCATATCGAGCACTGAGTGCCAGGGATTTATTGGGTGCGCTCTGGGGCCTCTTCGCGGGCAAGCTCCACTCCCACAAGTTGCGCGGTGCCTGCAACACTTGCGCCTGGCTCCGATCTCAGTGTGGGAGCGGAGCTTGCCCGCGAAGAGGCCAGCAAAAACACCACAGTTCCAGGGTATGACCCAGCCCCTCACAATAATTGGCCTGCACTGCCAGTATTTGGCTACTTTTCGTCCAGAATTTGCGGCGCCGCCGGCCGGGACTGATACACTGCGCGACATTTTGTTTTGCAGGCCCGTCCCGTGACCACCATCGCCACCGCGTTTAACTCTTTGCCACTGTCCGCCGCCATGCTGGCTAACCTCGACTCCCTCGGTTATGCCCAGATGACGCCGATCCAGGCGCAAAGCTTGCCGGTGATCCTCAAGGGCATGGACCTGATCGCCCAGGCCAAGACCGGCAGCGGCAAGACCGCCGCCTTCGGCATCGGCCTGCTGAACCCGATCAACCCGCGCTTCTTCGGCTGCCAGGCGCTGGTGATCTGCCCCACCCGCGAACTGGCCGACCAGGTCGCCAAGGAAATCCGCCGCCTGGCCCGCGCCGAAGACAACATCAAGGTGCTGACCCTCTGCGGCGGCGTGTCCCTCGGTCCGCAGATCGCCTCCCTGGAACACGGCACGCACATCATCGTTGGCACCCCGGGGCGTATCCAACAGCACCTGCGCAAGGGCTCGCTGGTCCTGCACGGCCTCAACACCCTGGTCCTCGACGAAGCCGACCGCATGCTCGACATGGGCTTCTACGACGCCATCGAGGAAATCATTGCCCAGCTCCCGGAACGTCGGCAGACCCTGCTGTTCTCCGCCACCTACCCGGTGAGCATCAAGCAGCTGGCCGCCAAGTTCATGCGCAACCCGCAGCAGGTCAAGTCCGAGGCGATGCATGCCGACAGCCAGATCGAGCAGCGCTTCTACGAGATCTCTCCGGAAGAGCGCATGGAAGCGGTGCTCAAGGTGCTCAACCATTTCCGTCCGCAGTCCTGTGTGGCGTTCTGCTTCACCAAGCAGCAGGTCCAGGAAACCGTCGACACCCTGACCGCCAAGGGCGTGTCCGCCGTTGCGCTGCACGGCGATCTGGAACAGCGTGACCGCGACCAGGTCCTGGCGATGTTCGCCAACCGCAGTATTTCGGTGCTGGTGGCCACCGACGTGGCCGCGCGCGGCCTGGATATCGATGCGCTGGACATGGTGATCAACGTCGAGCTGGCCCGTGATTCGGAGATGCATATCCACCGTGTCGGCCGTACCGGCCGGGCGGGCGAGACCGGCCTGGCGATCAGCCTGGTGGCGCCGTCCGAAAGCCTGCGCGCGCGGGCCATCGAAGAAGTGCAGAAGTCGCCGTTGAACTGGGACCAGCTCGACAACCTCAAGTCCCAGGGTGGCAGCCCGCTGCTGCCGGCCATGAGCACCCTGTGCATCAGTGGCGGACGCAAGGACAAGGTCCGCCCGGGCGACATCCTCGGTGCCTTGACCGGCGATGCCGGGATTCCCGGTGCCCAGGTCGGCAAGATCGCGATTTTTGACTTCCAGGCCTATGTGGCGGTGGAGCGCGGCGTCGCCAAGCAGGCCTTGCAGCGCCTGAACGACGGCAAGATCAAGGGCCGCTCGCTGCGCGTGCGGATTCTCTGAAACTGATCTGCATCCCGGGATCACACTGATCACTGTGGGAATGCTGCGGGTCTAGCTGATGGCGCTTTTGTGGGGGGGGGGGGGGGGGGGGGGGGGGGGGGGGGGGGGGGGGGGGGGGGGGGGGGGGGGGAGGGAGGAGCTTGCCCGCGAAGCTTTTGGCGGCCTCAAGGGCCTCTTCGCGGGCAAGCTCCGCTCCCACATAGGTTCAGTGCCGCGCTAAAGATCTCTGTTGTGCTTGCAAGACCGCGTTCCCCTACCTGAACTCCCGAGGACATCGTTGTGCCCGTTACTGAAGTTGTGATCATCGGCGCCGGTGCCGCCGGATTGATGTGCGCCCTTACCACCGCCGCCCGCGGGCGCCAGGTGATGCTGATCGACCACGCCAACAAAGCCGGCAAGAAAATCCTGATGTCCGGCGGCGGTCGCTGCAATTTCACCAATATGTACAGCGAACCTGGCAACTTTCTCTCGCAGAACCCGCATTTCTGCAAGTCGGCCCTGGCCCGCTATACCCAGTGGGATTTCATCGCGATGGTGGCCAAGCACGGCGTGCCGTATCACGAGAAAAAACTCGGTCAGCTGTTCTGCGACAACAAGTCCAGCGACATCCTCGGCATGCTTCTCGACGAGTGCGACCAGGTCGGTGTCAGCCTGCACCTGGACACCGCCATCCAGCACATCGAAAAGCTGGAAAGCGGCTACCTGCTGCAAACCAGCCTCGGCCAGATCACCTGCCAATCGCTGGTCATCGCCACCGGCGGCCTGTCGATCCCAACCTTGGGCGCGACCGGTTTCGGCTATCAAGTGGCCAAACAGTTCGGTCACCAGGTGTTACCGACCCGCGCCGGGCTGGTGCCATTCACCATTACCGATCAACTCAAGGCGCTCTGCACCGAGCTGTCCGGAACCTCGGTGGATTGCCTGGTGAGCTGCAACGAGCAGAGCTTCCGGGAAAATATCCTGTTCACCCACCGCGGCCTCAGCGGCCCGGCGATCCTGCAGATTTCCTCGTTCTGGAATCCTGGCGATACGTTGCACATCAACCTGCTGCCGGACCACGACGCACTGGACTGGCTGCAACAGCAGCAGGCCGAACGGCCCAACAGTGAACTGAAAACCCTGCTCGGTGAGCTGTTCACCAAGAAGATGGCCAACCTGCTGGCCGAGCACTGGTTCGTCTCCAAACCGATGAAGCAGTACACCCCGGCGGAGTTGGCCGACGTCGCGCAGAAACTCGGCGACTGGCGCCTGGTGCCGGCCGGCACCGAAGGTTATCGCACCGCAGAAGTCACCCTGGGCGGCGTCGACACCCGGGAAGTGTCGTCGAAAACCATGGAATCGCTGAAAAGCCCGGGGCTGTATTTCATCGGTGAAGTGCTGGATGTCAGCGGCCACCTCGGCGGCTTCAACTTCCAGTGGGCCTGGGCCTCGGGGTACGCGGCGGCGCAATTCGCCTGACGTTTGCGCGCGTTTCAGGCAATGCGGCAGCGCAGGTAGACCGCGTTATCGTTCATCGCCGGCAAGCCGGCTCCCACAGGTCCGGCGTCGATTGCAGGTTGTGCGCACGACACGGACATTGTGGGAGCCGGCTTGCCGGCGATGGCGCTCGAACAGGCGATACAAGACGCAATTGCCCACCTCCATGCTGATAACAGGCCGCATCCAGGAACAATTGTCGATCACGGAACAAATTTTGCTGTAGACCGATGTGGCGTCATCACAATGCCGCCCGTCTACCCATCATTCAGATCAACCGCTTGGCAGGCTCTCTCACCTTCATGGCATCGACCTCGTTCAACCAGTCCCTGCGCCGTCTCTGGGCGCTGGACAAATTCAGCTATAGCGTTCGGGTGTTTATCGCCCTGACCGGCATCATGACCCTGTGCTGGTTGCAGAATGAGATGAAGCTGCTGATCCCGCTGTTCCTCGGGGTCATCGCCAGTGCCCTGGCCGAGACCGACGACAGTTGGCAGGGCCGCCTCAATGCCCTGGCGGTAACGCTGGTGTGCTTCAGTGTCGCGGCGTTCTCAGTCGAGCTGCTGTTCCCCTACCCGCTGATCTTCGTCTGCGCCATGGCCCTGGCGGCTTTTGCCCTGACCATGCTCGGTGCCTTGGGCGAACGCTATGGCGCGATTGCCTCGGCGACCCTGATCCTCTCGGTCTACACCATGATCGGCGTCGACCAGCGCGGCGGCGAAGTCGCCAACCTCTGGCACGAGCCGGTGCTGCTGGTCACTGGCGCGGCCTGGTATGGCGTGCTCTCGGTGCTCTGGCAGGCGCTGTTCTCCAACCAGCCGGTGCAACAGAGCCTGGCCCGGCTGTTCCGCGAACTGGGTTACTACCTCAAGCTCAAGTCCTCGCTGTTCGAACCGATCCGCCAACTGGACGTCGAAGCCCGGCGCCTGGAGCTGGCCCAACAGAACGGCAAGGTGGTGGCGGCGCTGAACAGCGCCAAGGAAATCATCCTGCACCGGGTCGGCAACGGTCGGCCGGGGTCGAAGGTCAGCCGCTACCTGAAGCTGTACTTCCTCGCCCAGGACATCCACGAGCGCGCCAGCTCCTCGCACTACCCCTACAACGCCCTGGCCGAAGCGTTCTTTCACAGCGACGTGCTGTTCCGCTGCCAACGCCTGCTGCGTGAGCAAGGCAAGGCCTGCCAGGCTCTCGCGGTGTCGATCCAGCTGCGCCAGCCGTTCATCTACAACGCCAGCTTCGCCGAAGCCCTTGGTGACCTGCACGCCTCCCTGGAGCACCTGCGCATCCAGAGCAACCCGGCCTGGCGCGGCCTGCTGCGTTCGCTGCGGGCCCTGGCCGCCAACCTCGGCACCCTCGACCGCCTGCTGAGCGACGCGAGTAACCCCGACAGCCTGGCCGACGTCACCGACAGCAGCCTGCTGGACCGTTCGCCGCGCAACCTCAAGGACGTCTGGACGCGCTTGCGCACCCAGTTGACCCCGACCTCGCTGCTGTTCCGCCACGCTCTGCGCCTGCCGCTGGCACTGAGCATCGGCTATGGCATGGTGCACCTGGTGCATCCATCCCAAGGCTACTGGATCATCCTCACCACCTTGTTCGTCTGCCAGCCGAGCTACGGCGCCACCCGGCGCAAACTGGGCCAGCGGATCCTCGGCACGGCCATTGGCCTGACCGCCGCCTGGGCGCTGTTCGACCTGTTCCCAAGCCCGCTGATCCAGGCCTTGTTCACCATCGCCGCCGGGGTGGTGTTCTTTATCAACCGCACCACCCGCTACACCCTGGCGACCGCCGCCATGACCCTGACGGTGCTGTTCTGCTTCAACCAGGTGGGCGACGGCTACGGCCTGTTCCTGCCGCGCCTGCTCGATACCCTGCTGGGTGCGTTGATCGCCGGCCTCGCGGTGTTCCTGTTCCTGCCGGACTGGCAAGGTCGACGCCTGAACAAGGTGCTGGCCAACACCCTGAGCTGCAACAGCCTGTACCTGCGCCAGATCATGCGCCAGTACGCCCAGGGCAAGAGCGACGACCTCGCCTATCGCCTGGCCCGACGCAACGCCCACAACGCCGACGCAGCGCTGTCGACCACCCTGGCGAATATGCTGATGGAGCCGGGGCACTTCCGTAAGGAAGCCGACGTGGGGTTCCGCTTCCTGGTGCTCTCGCACACCTTGCTCAGCTACCTCTCGGGGCTGGGCGCGCACCGCGACAACCAGTTGCCGGAAGAAGTCCGCGATCATCTGCTCGAAGGGGCTGCCGGCACCTTGGCGGCGAGTATCGAAGAGATTGCCATGGGCCTGGCGAACAAGACGCCCATTGCCATTCAAAGCGATGCCGAGGAAGCCCTGGCCACTGGGTTGGAACAGATGCCGGACGAGATCGACGAAATCCAGCGGTTGGTGCAGACCCAACTGGCCTTGATCTGCCGCCAGCTAGGACCGCTGCGCACCCTGGCGGCGCACCTGATCAAGGACCCGGAAGAAAACGCAGAATCTTGAAACACCACGCTCCCCTGTAGGAGCTGGCTTGCCGGCGATGAGGCCAGTCAGCCTTGCATCGCCTGATCGGCCGCCATCGCCAGCAAGCCAGCGCCCACAAGGTTTCGCGGGGGGGGTTACATCCCGTGCAGCTTGAGCAGGCGCTCATAGCTGCCGTCGGCCTTCATCGCCGCGATCTCACGGTCGAAGCCGGCGACAATCTGTTCATGCTGCGGATTCTTCAGACTGACCAGGATATGCAGGCTGTTTTCGCTGAGCGGCCTGGGCAGGAACTCCACGGCGTTGCGCACCCGTGGCGCCTCGCTCTTGAGGTAGTAGCGCGCCACATACTCATCTTCCAGCGTCAACTTCACGCGGTCCGCCGCGAGCATGCGCACGGCCATGGCGAAGTTGTGCACCGGGATCTTCTGCAACTGCGTGTCGCCGTCGAACTCGGCGCTATAGGCATAGTCGCGCACCACCGCAATCGGCAGGTTGTGCAGTTGGCCCAAGTTATCGAACTCGATGGCCGACTCCTTGCGCTTGAGAAACAGCACGCGGTTGACCAGGTACTCAGCCGAAAACTGCCCCAGCAGGGTGCGCTCGCGGCTGTACCAGGCACTGATCAGCACATCATAGCGCCCTTCGCCCACGCCCTTGAGCGCTCGCGCCCAGGGCACCTGCTCGAAGTCGCTGGCATAGCCGGCCCGCGCCAGCGCCGTGCTGACGATATCGGTGGCCAGGCCGCCGTTAACCAATGTCGCATCGGTAAACGGCGGCCAACCATCGGCCACCAAACGCAATTTATCCGCGGTGGCGCCCTGTGAAAGCAGCAGCAATCCAAGCAAAACAAAAGCTCGATGCAATCGCGGCATGCTTAAGATCCTTAGCGGGCACATAGCCCAGCACAGTTAGCCGAAGCCCGAGGAGACCGTCCCAAAGCAACCGGCCACATCCCTGGTCCTAACATTAGCTCATCCAAGCCATAGCAAAAGCATGGCTCAGCAGATTACACAAAGATGACGGCGCCAAGCAAAATGAATAACGGCAAGTAGCTACTACCGCACCGGAACACCGCTTCGAAATCCCTTGCAAGGAACCTTCCAGCCCCGGCCCTGGCGGGCAAAGAAAATCCGCGGTTGGCGCCCGCCGACAACCCGCCTAGTATCGATAGCGAGTGATTGAATCCCGAGGCGAGAATGACCATCGACTGGCTCTGCAAACATCACGGCGACCTGAGCAAGGAACAGTTGTACAGCATCCTGCAGCTACGCACCGAAGTCTTCGTGGTCGAGCAGAAATGCCCCTACCAGGAAGTCGACGGCCGCGATCTGGAGGGCGACACCTGCCATCTGATGGGCTGGCGCGATGATCGACTGGTGGCTTACCTGCGTCTGCTCGACCCGATTTCCCAGGGCGGCGACGTGGTGATCGGGCGGGTGGTGATCGCCCCCGAGGCCCGCGGCCTGGGGTTGGGACACGAGTTGATGGCCGAGGCCTTGCAACAGGCCGAGAAGCTCTGGCCGGGGCAACCAATCTACCTGTCGGCCCAGGCGCACCTGCAGAGTTATTACGGAAGCTATGGGTTCGAAGTGGTGGGCGCGGTGTATCTGGAAGACGATATCCCGCATATCGGGATGCGCAAGGCCTGAGGTTTTTCGGCGCCTTCCCAGACCTCTTCGCGGGCAAGCTCCGCTCCCACAATGTCCGGGGCTGACCGAGGGTTTGCGATGTGACTCGATCCTGTGGGAGCGGAGCTTGCCCGCGAAGAGGCCAGCACAGACACCACAAAACTCAGGGATAGCCCAGCACGTCCTTGATCTGTTGCACATGGCGACCGATCCAGCTTTTGTCGATCGCACCCCAACTGCGAATCCGGTACTGCCCGGCATGATTGCGGGCACCGTCTTCCTGTTCGAACTCACAGACAATGTCCAGGTCCGCCAGGGCCAGGATCGTGTCCTGCGCCGTGCGCCGGGGCATGCCAGTGGCTTCGGTCAGGGCCGGGACGCTGCTGGCAATCTCGCTGTCGATCAGCCACGCCACGTACAGACGGCGGTAGAAACTGCTCTTGGTCTTGCTGACGTCCATCCGGTAGTCCTTAAGGTTGACCTTCCAATGCTTCGACTCAAGCGCACACCCGGCGCCTACGGGGTTGCAGATTTGCCCTGCAGGTCGCGCCAGGTCAGGTACACCCGCAGGTCGAATTCCAGCTGGTGATAGCCGGGCTGCATGTATTCGCACAACTGGTAGAAGGCCTTGTTGTGATCGGACTCCTTGAGGTGCGCCAACTCGTGCACCACGATCATTTTCAGAAACTGCGGCGCCGCCTCCTTGAACAACGAGGCAATGCGGATTTCCTTCTTGGCCTTGAGCTTGCCGCCCTGAACCCGCGAAATCGCGGTGTGCAGACCGAGGGCGCGGTGGGTCAGGTCGAGGCGGTTATCGAAGAGCACCTTGTCGATGGACGGCGCATTGCGCAAATGCTCCTGCTTCAACGCCAGGGCATAGCTGTACAGCGCCTTGTCGCTCTGCACCGCATGCCGCTCCGGATAACGCTTGCTCAGGTAATCGCCCAGGGCGTCCCGGGCAATCATCTGGCGGACCTGTTCCTGCAAGGACGTGGGATAAGCCTGAAGGTATTTCAACACAGTCATGACAGGCCTTACGTACACCTAAAAGAGCTCAGTGTAGCGAATTCAGGCCGACAGCGCGCTCCAGTCAAACGCTGAGCCGAAGCCGGTGGCGTCCTTGGCCGTCAGCGGCCGGGCCACCAGGAAACCCTGGACCATCGGGCAACCGTTGGCTTTGAGCCACTGCCACTGCTCGATGGTTTCCACCCCTTCGGCGATTACCAGCAAACCGAATTGTTCGCAGAGGTCGATCACCGTGCGGGCCAAGGCCGCATCCCGGGGTGAGTTGAGGATCTTGGCGATCAATTGGCGGTCGAGCTTGAGCGTATCCAGCTCAAGGTCGCGCAGGTGGTTCAGCGAACAGTGCCCAGAACCGAAGTCGTCCAGGGCCACGCGCACCCCCTGGGCGCGGATCCGCCGCAGTTGCTTGCGCGAAGCCTCGAAGTCCTGCATCAAGGCCTCTTCCGTCACCTCCACTTCCAGCTGATGCGCCCGCAGGTCATGGCGCTCCAGCACCTCCTGCAGCTCGTCCGCCAGGTTCGGCATGCTGAACTGCGTGGCGCTCAGGCTGACGCTCAGCACCAGGTCCTCGGCGAACACGCCGCTCCAGGCATGTCGCTGGGTCGCCGCCTGGCGATAGATCCAACTGCCCAGCCGGCTGATCAGCCGCACCTCTTCCAGCAATGGCAGGAACAACCCCGGCGGCACATCGCCAACACTCGGATGGTGCCAGCGCAGCAAGGCCTCGAACCCGCGCAGGTGACCGTCCACGAGGGACACCTGGGGCTGGTAGACCATCTTGAATTCCTTGCCCTCGATTGCCGAGCGGACACTTTCCTCAAGCATCAGGCGCGAGCGCGCGCGGCCGTTCATCTCGTGATCGTAGTAGCGATACTGCTGGCGACCGGCGCGCTTGGCCTCGTACATGGCAATGTCCGCCGCCCGCAGCAAGCCATCGAGGTTGGAACCGCAATCCGGGTAAGTGGCAATGCCGATGCTGACCCCGAGCGTCATTTCCATGCCGTCGATCTGTTGGCGAATCGACACCCGCTCGATCAGCCGCTCGGCGATTTTCGCCGCCTGCTCGGGACGCTCCAGATTGAGCAAAGTGGTGAACTCATCACCGCCCATGCGCGCGAGGATATCGAAGGGATTGAGGCAGGACTTCAACTGCTCCGACACCCAGCGCAGCACCCGGTCGCCGGCTTCATGGCCAAGGGAATCGTTGACCCGCTTGAAGCCATCGAGGTCCAGGTACATCAGCACCAGGGACTTGTCCGCGCCGTCACTGCGGCGCAGGGTATTTTCCGCGGTCTGGTAGAAGCCGCGGCGATTGAGCAGGCCGGTCAGCGGATCGGTCACCGCCTGGAACTCCAACTGCTGGTGCAGATGCCGCACCACCGACATGTCCAGCACCGTCACCACCATGGCCTTCTGGTCGGAGGACAGCGGCGCGCAGGACAACGCCACCGGCAACATCTGGTCCTGGCTGGTGCGCAAATACGCATCATGCAGGCGATAGGTCTCGCCTTTAAGGTACTCCTCGTACAGCAATGAGCTCCGCCAGTCGGGAAAGTGCGGGTTTTGCAGAAAATCCAGGAATGGCTGGCCGGCCAGGGCTTCCAGCGACAGATTGAGCAAACGCGAAATCGCCGGGTTGGCGAAACGGATCGTGCCGTCGTCGTTGACCACCAGAATACCTTCGGCGGCATTCTCCAGCACCGAGGCATTGAATGCCCGGGCGGCCTCCAGGTCGCGGCTCAGGGATTGCAAGGCACGGCGGTTGCGCTGTTGTTCCAGCAATGCCTGGACCTTGGGCCGGAGAATATCCGGATTGAAGGGTTTGAACAGGTAATCCACCGCGCCGCTGGCATAACCCTTGATCACGGCGTCCTGGGACTGCTCGTTGGCGGTGAGGAAAATAATCGGGGTCAGGCGCGTGCGCTGGCTGCCGCGCATCAGGCGGGCCACTTCAAAACCGTCCATCCCGGGCATCTGTACATCCAGCAGCACCAGATCAATCTCATGCTCCAGCAGCAACGTCAGCGCCTCAATGCCTGAGGCGGCAGTAACCACCTGCCAATCCTGACGTTCCAGCAATGCACGCATGCTGATCAGATTTTCAGGGTAATCATCGACGACCAGAAGGACGGAACTACCATCACCGGGTATCTGTTGCACGCAATCCATGCTGCTTCTCTTGTTCGAGGAACTCCGCCGGAAATCAAAAAATCCGGGCTAAACCTAAGGACTACTCTAGACCGGGATTGTGCAAAGCGTAGTGAGCAATAGGCCATCATCCAGCCACTGCCACAATCTCCCGACTAACGGTCGTTCATCACCACTCGGACGCGGCTCGGAAAATACCTCAAGCCTACAAGCCCACGTCGTACCACGTTGACGACCGTCAATGCGCTCGGTCCAGGTTATGAGGTTCTATATTGCGCGATAGGTTCAATTTCATAGATTTCGTCGAAACGCACCGTGTTGTATAAACCGAATTCGCCATGATAAGTCAGCGTTCGGTGCGTCCAGTCGATACCACACAGCTCGCCGCGCTCGGACTCCACCGGCCCGCCATGCAGCCTGCCGCGCAGGTTGATCTTTTGTTTGCGCTTGAAGTACTTCAGATATTCAGGCTCGTTCCGTGCTTCCTCTTCGTCCATAGTGAGACCCTTGTTGTTAGCGATTGAACCTTTATCGTGGGAATTCGCCGGGTGAAAAACAACTGTCATAAATAACAGGTGTTTATATCGCTTCTTAATAAAAGCCCAACACGACTCTTCTATGGCTGGCCGCGAGGGTCGCTGCTCGTCGATGGATTGACGTCAACCGTTCGCCGGATCGGCGTTAACAAACTATTCTTCAACCGTTATAAAGGACGCCGAAAGCGCGAGCCAAAGCGGTTTGTCTGAATTTTCCCAGGCTGAATCGCGGCACGCGCGCAAGCGCTTTACACGGAAGGAACAGACATGATCGACCTGACAACCTGGAACCTCAGCGTTCCCGTCGGCACTCCGCCAGCGACGATCGATACACCCAAGCTGGTACAGGGCTTCAAGGATCAATACTTTCACTCCGACAGCGGCACCTTGTTCTTCTGGTCACCGGTCACCGGCTCCAAGACTGAAAACGCCATCTACCCGCGCAGCGAATTGCGCGAGACCTGGCCCGATGGCCGGCTGCGTAACTGGTTGTACAGCGAGGCCAACAACTACCTGCGCGCCACCCTGGCGGTAAACCAGGTGCCCTCGTCGGGCAAGATCGTCATCGGCCAGATCCATGCGTACAACAGCACCCAGCCGATGCTCAAGGTCGAGTACCAGTACAAGGACAGTCGCAAGACCGGGATTATCGTGGTGAAGATCCGCAACCACCCCGACGACAAGGAAAGCCGGGTGATCGAGATCGCCAACAATGTGCCGTTGGACAAGTCCTTCACCTACGTGATCCACCTGAGCCGCGGTGGCTACCTGAGCGTGCACGCCGCCAATGCGTCCTGGTACACCCAGATCAGCAGCACCTGGCGCAACAAGCCGCTGTATTTCAAGGCCGGGGTCTATGTGCAGGACAATACCGGCTATACCAGCGAGGGCGGGATGGTGACCTTCTATAAGCTGGATATTGATCATGTGAAGAGCTGAGGCTCGCCAATCTCCCGCTCATTTAAGCGCGAACGCCTACTTGTGGGAGCGGAGCTTGCCCGCGAAGCTTTTAGCGGTCTCAAGCTCCGCTCCCACACAAATTGAGCGTATTTAAGTAAATGACAGGGCTAACTTGTCAGAAGTTTGCACTGTCATTTGCAAGACATTTCCTAGAAAATCGTAATCGCCCCTGAGCGGCTTGCGCCTTTGAATTCTTCGCGTCTAGTCTTCGTTCACCACTGCTTATCAGTGGTCGGATGTGGAAGTCCGAAGCACAGAAAAATGCACAGACTCTCAAATACGAATATGGCTGTTCATTCGTGTCATGGCGGCTGTGCGCGGGGTACCTTCGGGTGCGCCGGGGTTTCTGTGGCCCGGTCTTCCACACCTGCGTACAGCTGCCACCTTCTTGCGTGGAAGTGAGAGCCGGCAGCTTCTTGTTATCCACAGGAAGTCACGAATCATGAAAAAGCTCGTCCCCGATCCCCCCATCAACTACACCCGCCAGCGCATCACCGCGATCCTCAAGGAAACCAACGAGGCTTTGCTGCAAGTGATGCGCGACAGCAAGCGTCCCCTCATGGACACCCTGCCCTCCACCGGCCTGAGCACCTTTGGTTGCCTCGACGGAAAAGACCATCCGCTGTTTGCCGTGCGCCCAGGAATCAGTGCCGAAGAAGCGTTGCGACATGTTTCGCTATTGCTGATTGGCGCGGAAGAAATATCCGATGAAATCACCGACGCCAGTGGCATTGAACGAGGCCTGATCGGCTCCATGGTCCGCTCCGTGGAAATGGCCCGGGCGGTAGTCGATGCGCTACTGGAAGGCTCGACCATACGACCGGCGTAAAGCGTCGAGATCGGGGCGGATAATCAATAACTCCGCCCCTTTTCATTACCAGAAATCAAGTCTGAGGTTTAAGCGTGACCTTGGCCGGGCCTTTGAATTCCGGTGTCCCCCCCTCCTGCGGCGTGAGCGTAGCTTCGGCCGCCCCCTTGAAAGTGGGTGTCGCGTCCTCTGCCGTCTGGAGTACTGTCTGAACCGCGCCCTTGAACTTTACTTCCGCGTCTTCCGCCCTTTGGAGCACGACCTGAACCGCCTCCCTGAGATCGGCCGTCGCATCCTCTACCGTCTTGAGCGTCGTCTGAAGCGCGCCCTTGAATTCGACATTTTTGTCTTCTGAACTCATGACCGTACACTCCCTTACAGTGAATGAGCCATGACGATGCCGGATCCAAAAACCTTCGGCCACTGTCAGAATTGACAGTCTTTTATATTATTTTCGAATTTTCATATTCCGCTGTCCTCCATAAAAACCATCCGCTTTAGCAGATAAACTGCTCAGTATCTTCCAAACAACCGACAGACAAACCCGCACTTAAAATATCGTTTTATTCCTTAAATCGCTATTCACTATGCATAAAGCATCTATAAACCTGTCATTATTGACAGTAGACCGATCTGCACTCCCCAGATAATATTTTTCCGTACTGACGATCAACAACATGTAGAGACGGATATGAAATGGGCCCTCATCATGGAATCCAGTGTTCACGGTTTTTACGTGAGCGAAATCCGGGAGTCGGAGCACAAGCCCGCGTATCACCCGACCCATCTTCGATCCTGGCGCTGGATCACCGTCAAGCCAGGTGAAGGGGCGCGCGCGGGAGATATCTGGCATGGTCAGTCCTTCCCCTCCCCCCCCCCCGGAGGTCGGACAGGAGAAGGATCACGGCAGCCTGAAATAAATTCGCCAGTGCAGTCAACGAACGGATTCACGCCCGAAGCGTGACCACACCGAGCTATGTTGTTCCGTCATCCGCTCGATATCCCATTGTTCCAGGGAGATCGGCTCGATCCTGGAGGCGTTGCCGGCAGTATCAAATAATTAAAGCTGTCCTGCTCCACATCGAACAAGAAATACCCTACATCAATTCGCCCAACAAACTCACAACGTCTAAAGAACAAGGAAATTTTTCAGGAATTCCTGGCATTTATACCCCAGTCGTCCATCGATCGTATTGCAGACAAAATAGATATTTATTTCGATGGTGTGGAAATAGAAACGATGTATAAAAGAGACAAGCGGTTCCCGACACCATCCAACCAACGAATGATCCGGGAAAAGACGTTGATGCTTCGCGCCTTTAATGAATCTATGGAAGTGGAAACAGGTGTAACGCTTCCTGATGAAATACACAGACACCCGATCATCCGGGAGTTATCCAGGGTTTCCGGTCGTATGCCCGGGTATTTTAACGATATACAATCCCTGCTTAAAGAGGAAGCTACGGGTGATTTTTATGTGAACCTGGTAAAAGTGCTGGAAAATTTCAAAGGCATAACAAGAGCAGAAGCAATAGAAGAAGTAATACGTATTAACAATGAAGACGTAAATGAGTTTTTATACCTGCAAAAAAACCTTCCTGATTTTGGGGCATGGCAGCGGGATGTAGAGTATTATGTGCATTGCCTGAGCATGCCTTTCAATGGCTGGAAATCTGCAACATTAATAGAATCGGACCGGTATTGGGAAGGTGGGCATAATGCCCCCGACGTGTTTGAAGCAGCCGCCAATATTGTTCCCGATGCAAATTGAATTTATTAAACGAATAAAGTTCAGTTATGAAAAAGAAGACTCCGAACGCATCGCCTCAAGCGTAATACAAATCGCGCTATCGTTGATCGGAACAAAAAACTCATTACATAGGGTTTTCAAATATACTCATAAATAATCTATTCGTTAAATCCATACGGCTCAAGGCTGACACGTTCCCGGCTAACCCATACGCGGGTATTTTTCCGCTGGATCTGAACCATCCCATCACCGTTATCGCTGGAGAGAACGGCGCAGGGAAATCCACACTCCTGGAGGCCATCGCCGTCAAATTGGGCTGCAACCCTGAAGGAGGAGGTAAAAACTTCAGATTCAATACAGAGTCCACCCACTCAGATCTGCACAAGCATATTATTATTTCCAAAGGCTATCGAAAAGAGAACGATCTTTTCTTTTATCGGGCGGAAACCTTTTATAACTTCAGCTCAGAAGTGAGACGATTGGACAGCGAGGGTAGCTTCGACCCTGAAATAAAATCCTATTACGGAGGGCGGGACCTGCATACCCTCTCACATGGCGAAGCGATGGAGTCACTTTACCAAAACAGATTCAAAGCCAATGGCATTTACATATTGGACGAGCCCGAAGCCTCCTTACACCCCTCTCGTCAACTCAGCCTGCTACTTAGAATCGTTGAATTATCCAAACAGGGTTCACAATTTATTATCGCCACTCATCCCCCTATCATGATGTCCATTCCGAACGGCGATCTCTTGCACTTACATGATGGAGTTTTGGCGTCGGCTAAAGCTGTGACATGGAGGTTTACCGTATTTATAAGGCCGTTATAAACTCCAACGGACAATATCTGGAGAAATTAATTTCTGATAACGAATAATTTTTGATCGAAATTTCCTGAAAAACCATTTGCCGCCTACAAAAAACCCGCATCGCTGCGGGTTTTTTCATGACGCTGTCGCTCTTAGTTGACCTTGGCGTTCAACTCACCTTTCAGGTAGCGCTGGAACATCGCTTCCAGGGAGATCGGCTTGATCTTGGAGGCGTTGCCGGCAGTACCGAAAGCTTCGTAACGGGCGATACACACATCACGCATGGCGGTCACGGTGGCGCCGAAGAACTTGCGCGGGTCGAACTCGCTCGGGTGGGTGGCCATCAGGCGACGCATGGCACCGGTGGACGCCAGGCGCAGGTCGGTGTCGATGTTGACCTTGCGCACGCCGTGCTTGATGCCTTCGACGATTTCTTCAACCGGTACGCCGTAGGTTTCCTTGATGTCGCCACCGTACTGGTTGATGATCGCCAGCCACTCTTGCGGCACCGAAGAGGAACCGTGCATCACCAGGTGGGTGTTGGGGATGCGCTTGTGGATTTCCTTGATGCGGTCGATCGCCAGCACGTCGCCGGTAGGCGGCTTGGTGAATTTGTAGGCGCCGTGGCTGGTGCCGATGGCGATGGCCAGGGCGTCGACCTGGGTCTTCTTGACGAAGTCCGCGGCTTCTTCCGGGTCGGTCAGCATCTGGCTGTGATCGAGCACGCCTTCGGCGCCGATGCCGTCTTCTTCACCGGCCATGCCGGTTTCCAGCGAACCCAGGCAACCCAACTCGCCTTCAACCGAAACACCGCAAGCGTGGGCCATGGCCACGGTCTGTTGGGTCACGCGGACGTTGTATTCGTAGTCGGTCGGGGTCTTGCCATCTTCACCCAGGGAACCGTCCATCATCACCGAGCTGAAGCCCAGTTGGATGGAGCGCTGGCAGACGTCCGGGCTGGTGCCGTGGTCCTGGTGCATGCACACCGGGATATGCGGAAACTCTTCGATGGCGGCCAGGATCAGGTGCCGCAGGAACGGCGCGCCGGCGTATTTGCGGGCGCCGGCCGAAGCCTGGACGATCACCGGGGAGTCAGTCTTGTCAGCGGCTTCCATGATGGCGCGCATCTGCTCAAGGTTGTTGACGTTGAAGGCTGGAACGCCGTAGCCGAATTCGGCTGCGTGGTCCAACATCTGGCGCATGCTGATAAGTGCCATTGTGTGTGTCTCTCCCGGTCGAGGGTCGTTAATCGTGCAAGCCTGCCGGAGCGGCGGCTGCTATTCAAGTCATTGCAGATCAGGGGTTACCCCGACCTGCGAATGTAGGAGCGAACTTGCTCGCGATGGGCGTCAACGATAACACGGGGAACCTGATACCCCGCGGTGCCTGGACCACCATCGCGAGCAAGCTCGCTCCTACAGGGAACCGCGCTCGGCCGTTAGTGCGCCTTGCAGGCCCGGCCGATCAAATCGTTGGTGGAGACCCAGTAAACCAGGCCTTCCTCACCTTTTTTGTGAAACGCCAAGACGTTGTCGCTGTACAGCACACCGCTATCGACGGCACCGGCCTCAGGCTTGAGGCGATAGACCTGGTCACCGCTGGCCAAACGCACGTCGACCGCCTGTTGCGTACTGTCGGCATAACGCCAAAACACTTCGGCCTGGCTGTCACAGGTCCAGCGCGTCCAGGTGTCCGCCGGGGCCGACGCCTGATTGAAGGTGGCATTGAAGGCTGCGCAGCCACCCAGTGCGACCAGTGAAACAAGGGCAATAAAGCCTTTCATGCCGGTTCCTCGACTGACGACCGCTGGCCGTCAGCACTGCCTGTAATGAATCTGACCCGTCAAGGACAACCCTGTTCCCGGGTCCCGGACGCTGTGTCGTATTTTTCCAACCCATCCGGGCCCAGGCGCTTGTTGATCACCGGCGCGGTTTCCGCCTGCCAGTCGGCCTGGTAGCAACCTTTAGCGGCCGCCGGGGCGACCTCCGCCGCTGGCCCGGCGCTGTGTTTGTCGGCACAACCGACCAGCACACCCGCCAGGACCAGCAGCACTAACGGCTTGACCATATGAGACTCCTGTCAAAGGCCAACGCCGGCTCAGGCCTTGGCGCGTGCTTCCAGTACTTCCACGGCGGGCAGTACCTTGCCCTCGACGAATTCCAGGAAAGCGCCACCTCCGGTGGAAATGTAGGAGATATCCTTGGCAACGCCATACTTGTCGATGGCCGCCAGGGTGTCGCCACCGCCGGCAATGGAAAATGCCGAGCTGTCGGCGATGGCCTGGGCCAGGACCTGGGTGCCATTGCCGAACTGGTCGAATTCGAACACGCCGACCGGACCGTTCCACAGGATGGTCTTCGACGACTTCAGCAGTTCGGCGAAGTGCGCGGCGGTTTGCGGGCCGATGTCGAGAATCATGTCGTCAGCGGCAACGTCGGCGATCAGTTTCACGGTCGCCACGGCACTCTCGGCGAACTCCTTGGCCACCACCACGTCCACTGGCAGCGGCACGCTGACCTTGGCCGCGATGGCGCGGGCGGTGTCCAGCAGGTCCGGCTCGTAGAGGGACTTGCCCACCGGGTGACCGGCCGCCGCGAGGAAGGTGTTGGCGATGCCGCCACCGACGATCAACTGGTTGCAGATCTGGCTCAGGCTATTGAGCACGTCGAGCTTGGTCGACACCTTGGAACCGGCGACGATGGCGGCCATCGGCTGGGCCGGAGCGCCCAGGGCCTTGCCCAGTGCGTCCAGTTCGGCGGCCAGCAGCGGGCCAGCGGCGGCGATCTTGGCGAACTTGGCCACGCCGTGGGTCGACCCCTCGGCACGGTGCGCGGTGCCGAAGGCGTCCATCACGAACACGTCGCACAGCGCGGCGTATTGCTGGGCCAGCTCGTCGGCGTTCTTTTTCTCGCCCTTGTTGAAGCGCACGTTTTCGAACAGCACGATGTCGCCGGCCTTGACCTCGACACCGTTCAGGTAATCGGCCACCAGCGGCACTTCGCGGCCCAGGGCCTGGCTCAGGTAGTCGGCGACCGGCTTGAGGCTGTTCTCGGCCGAGAACTCGCCTTCGGTCGGACGGCCCAGGTGCGAGCAGATCATGACTGCCGCGCCTTTTTCCAGGGCCAGCTTGATGGTCGGCAGCGAAGCCAGGATACGCGCGTCGCTGGTGACAACACCGTCCTTGACGGGGACGTTGAGGTCTTCGCGAATCAGTACGCGCTTCCCTTGCAGATCGAGGTCGGTCATCTTCAACACGGTCATGGGTCGCAATCTCTCTTAGTTAAAGGCGTTGTAAAAACGTAGCGAGCGAAGGCAAGACAAGGCAAAAACAGGCGAGGAAGCGGAGTTTACTGGTTGTAAATGAGCATTCCGAGCCTGTTTTTAACGCGGGATTGTCGAGCGCAGTAGTTTTTACACCGCCTTTTGGTGAATGGTGTGCAGGTAGTGCTCTGCAACATCCAGCATTCGGTTGGCAAAACCCCATTCGTTGTCGAACCAGGCCAGCACGTTCACCAGCCTTGGGCCGGAAACGCGGGTCTGACTCGCATCGACAATCGCCGAATGAGGGTCATGGTTGAAATCGCAGCTGGCGTGGGGCAGCTCGGTATAGGCCAGCAAGCCCTTGAGCGGACCGCTGGTGGCGGCCTCGCGCAGGATCCGGTTGACCTCCACGGCATCGGTGTCGCTGACGGTTTGCATCGTAATGTCGAGGCAGGACACATTGACCGTCGGCACCCGTACGGCTTTGGCCTGGATTCGCCCGGCAAGTTCCGGCAGCAGGCGTTCGATGCCCCGGGCCAGACCGGTGGACACCGGGATCACCGACTGGAACGCCGAGCGCGTGCGGCGCAGGTCTTCGGCGTGGTAAGCGTCGATCACCGGTTGGTCGTTCATCGCCGAGTGGATGGTGGTGATGGACACGTATTCCAGGCCGATGGCCTGGTCCAGCAGGCGCAACAGCGGCACGCCGCAGTTGGTGGTACAGGAGGCGTTGGAGACCAGAAGCTCGTCGCCGCTCAGGCAGTCCTGGTTGACGCCGTAGACGATGGTGGCGTCGACATCGGTCTCGCTGGCCATCGGCTGGGAGAACAGCACCCGGGGCGCGCCGGCGGCGAGGAAGCGCTCGCCGTCCGCGCGGGTGTGGTAGGCGCCGGAGCACTCCAGCACCAGGTCGACGTCCAGCGCGGCCCAGTCGATTTGTTCGGGGGTGGCACAGCGGAAGACTTTCACGCAGTGGCCATTGATATGCAGACAATCGTCCTCGACCCGCACTTCGCCAGGAAAACGGCCGTGGGTGGAGTCGAAACGTGTCAGGTATTCGAGGCTGGCCATATCGGCCAGATCGTTGAGGGCAACGATTTCAAAAGCGGCCCGATCCCCTCGCTCGAACAGCGCACGCAGGACGCAACGACCGATACGGCCGTAGCCGTTGAGTGCAACTCTGTAAGGACGCGGTTGGGGCATGGGGATCTCGCCGAAGCTTGAATATCAAGCACCCACGCAAATGCATGGATTGTATGGAAACGGGCCTGCCTGTGAGTCTGGGAGTGAAGTGGCGTCTGCGGGGTCGTCTTCGCGGGCAAGCTGCGCTCCCACAGTGTCCGTGTCTGGCCAAAGTTCTGGCACGACATCGAACCTGTGGGAGCGCAGCTTGCCCGCGAAGAGGCCGGAGCAGGCGCCGCTGCTCCTGAACTTAGTCTTCCAGCAGCTCTTCAGCCTGACCCAGGATGTTTTCCAGGGTGAAGCCAAAGTGTTCGAACAAGGCTGGCGCAGGCGCCGACTCGCCGTAGGTGGTCATACCGATCACACGACCTTCCAGGCCCACGTACTTGTACCAGTAGTCCGCGTG
>NZ_JBWKTH010000030.1:0-84303 GCF_059420225.1 Pseudomonas sp. GW821-FHT04D07 | reverse complement strand
GCTTGTCGGTCATGAAAAACTCCTCGATAGATGCATTTTCCACCTATCGGGGTGTCCGGGGAAATTAAACCACCACATATATCCTGGGCCCCTTAACTCTATTGCCTCCCTCCGGCGTTTGAGGGTCGAAGGACAAGATGCCCGCGGGGCCAGCTCCTGCGTTAAAGGTTAAGAATCGCGATACGCAAAGGAAGACGTCCCGGTGAGGTCAATATGAATACGGATATTCTCGATGCTGTAAAGAAGCTATGGGATTGCACGATTCCAAGTATCTGGAAGATCTCCGCTCCCGCTTCAACGCTGGTGAGGCGCTTGAGTATGTTTTTTTCTGGGGGCACCAGCGAAGCAAGCGTGGCGTCACGTCTTCGTGCTTCAGCCAGTGGTACAACGCCGAGTTCGTCGTGGAGGGGGAGCGTTACCCAACGGCTGAGCATTTCATGATGGCCGAGAAGGCTGCCTTGTTCGGCGATCAAGAAGTTCGTGCTCAAGTGCTCCTGGCACCCACCCCCAACGCAGCCAAGGCGCTTGGCCGCAACGTGCGTGGATTCAACGATGAGGTTTGGCTGCAGCATCGATATGCAATTGTCGTCCGGGCCAACCAAGCCAAGTTCTCCCAAAACCCGGAGTTGAGCGCCTTCCTCAAGGAGACTGGATCTCACATCATCGTTGAGGCCAGTCCAGTGGATAGCATCTGGGGTATTGGGCTTGCCCAGGACGATGAAAACGCGCACGACCCAAACCTATGGCGGGGCCTGAATCTGTTGGGATTCGCGCTTATGCAGGTTCGTGACGACGAACAGGTTTGCCCCTGATCGGCAGGCTCTATAGCACTTGGTGTTCAGTCGGAAGCAGCTTACTCGTCATCGTCGTCTGTGCTGCTCAGAGAGGAGGGGCTCTCTTCGACGTATTCCTTGCAGCCTCGGTTGAACGACAATGATGGGGTGCTGCAGTCACTGGCATCGTCAATATCGTTCTCCGCTGCCCACGCGTATCCGGCGTCATGTCCTTGTCCTGCCAGGACGCTGTACGGTGACGGGCTCAGCATTAGTGCGACGGCGATAGCTCTCAAGTCCATTTGTGAATCTCCCTGTGCTAGGTGCTGAAGGTCGCATAGAGCCATGAACCACAGGGCTTCTGCCAGTAAAAATAGCAAGGCGCCAAGGTGGATGCCGATATGAGCGCCTTGCAGCGGGGGCGTTTATCCCAGGGCAGGGTTACTACCCACTATTGAGTCTGAAATCCCGCGCTTTTGATCAATCCGCTGCGCCACCATCATCGCGGCATCCAGTTCGCTGATGCCGTGCTCCTTCATCAGCGCGAACCGCTCCGCTTTTTCCTCAGGCTCCGTCATGGCTGTGGCCAGGTAGAGGCTCGGTGGCACGGCCCGAAACAGCACCTCCATCGATTTTGACAAGATCACTCCCTCGGTGAATTTCCCGGACTCTTTCCTCGCTGACAGCATCAAGGCTTTCTGCGCCTCGGTGAGTGCACGAAACCGCGCGATCTTGTTGACCTCATCCGGCGGCATGTTCAAGCAGATCCACCACTCGATCATATTGAGCATGGGCTCGGCGGCCTTGGGCAGGTCGTCGATGTTCTGGGTGGCGAGCCAGAACCACGCCCCGAGCTTGCGCCACATCTTGGTGATCTTGACCACGTAGGGCGAGAGCAGTGGGTTCTTGGTGATGATGTGGCCTTCGTCCGTGACGTTGATGATGGGTCGGCCCAGCATCTGGTCTCGCTCGGCGATGTTGTTCACGGTATTGATCAGCGAGATGTAGGCGATGGAGAGCTGGGCGTTGTAGCCCTCACGGGCGTAGGTGGCCAGGTCCACCAGCGTGATATCGGCTTCTGGCCAGGGCGTACCGTCACGATTGAACAGCTCGCCCTCGGCGCCCTGGCAGAACATGTCCAGGGCATCGGCCATTTCCAGTAGACGCAGACGCCGCGGCTCTGGCAAGTGGGGGTCATTGCCCATGTCCCGCAAGGCGTCGCGCACGTCCTGGGTCAGCACCGTTCTGTGCTGGCCTACGCAGGTGTGCGCAGCATTGAGGATGCACTGACGAATCAGGCTGCGATCGGCGCGGGTCAGGCGCTGCTCTTCCTTGTCTTCACCGCCAGTGATCATCAGGCGCGCGGTGATCTCCAACTCGCCCAGCACATCGCGTTCATCGTCCTCTGTGGCGTCGGTGTCCTCCAGGGCCTCGGTGTCCAGGGTCATGACGTGGTTGGGTGTCGCCACCAGTCGGTAAGCGTCGGCGAAGGGTGCCAGGCTCACACCGGAACCGGGCGCCAGCTTGACCCGATTGACCGTCAGCCCCAATCGCTTGGCGAAGTCTGCAAACAACCCAAAGCTGTTGCCGGCCTCGGCAATGAACAACCGTGGCCGGTACAGCGCTGTGACCTGGTTGAGGAGGCTGTTGAGGGTGGCCGACTTACCGGCCCCCGTCGGCCCGAACAGAAACAGGTGCGCATTCATCTGCCGGTCCAGGCGGTTCAGAGGATCAAAGGTGAGCGGACCGCCACCTCGGTTGAAGAACGTGAACCCGGGATGCCCCGTGCCTTCGCTGCGGCCCCAGATGGGCGCCAGGTTGGCCACGTGCTGCACAAACATCAGTTGGGTATACCAGTCACTCTGGCGCATTCCTGGATTGAACACCCCGGGTAGCCAGCGCAGGTAGCTGTTGAGCGGCGCCACTTCATGCTCATCGCGCACCGGCTGTAGACCTGCGTTGAGCATCACGTTATGGAGCTGCAAGGTGCGGCTGTCGAGCTCCTCGACGTCCTGGCCCCGCAGGTAGAACGCCACCGCGCCCCGGTACAGCTTGTGAGCGCTGCCCAGGTGCTTGCGCGCTTGATGCACGTCGGCGCGGGTCTGCTCGGAGGCCAGTGTGTCCCCGACCGATTTCTGCGCAAGGTGGTTGAGGTGGGCCTCCAGTTGATCCTGCGGGCAAATCACCAGGGTGATGCAGAGTACGGTGTCTTCCGGCATCTGATCGAAGAGGGCGTTGATGGCGTCGCCCCCTTTGGGCGTTTCCCCGGTCAGGTGGCCAATGACTGGCGGCGTGCGCAAGCGATCGAGGACCACCACACGATGGGGCTGCTCATCGAAGTACCAGAGTCCCTGTTCCAGGTCAGAGCGCGGTTGTTCGAAGAACAGGCGCTGGGCAAAGTCAGTACCGCTGGCCAATTCCAGCGCATTGCTTGCTGGGCCCTCAGGGTAGGACGCCAGTTGATAGAACCGCTCCCGGTCTGCTCGGGTCTCTCCCAGCAGTCGCGGGTGAGGGTTGAACCAACGCAGCAGCCAGGCATGGATCTGTGCACCGATCATGCGCTGGGTTTTAACGCCAGCATTGCCCAGGCCTCCCAGCAGTCGGTCGCAGACGCTGTTGAGGGCCTGTTCGTGAGTGTGGCCTCGACGTCCATCAGCGCCCTTACGGCGCCGGTAGACCACCATCCGTACTTTGCGCCGCTGGCCGCGCCAGGGTAGGTGGCTCACCACCGTGTCTTCAAACAGTCCGCCGGGTTTGGACAATGCTTTGAGGTGCTGACCAAACATTGTGAGGTAACACTCGGTAAAGGCCGTTCCCTGGGCGCGCGGCTGCACGTAATCACCGAGGGTTTGCAGGTAGCCGTCCCAGTCGGTCTCATCCTGGGCGTAGAGCTGCACCACCCAGGGCTGTTCTTCCCGCTCGTCGAAGCTGTCTTGCAAGGCGTTTTCCAGGGCATCGCGCACGGTGCACAGCCAGCTCGCTTCTCGGCCCTCTGTGCCGATCGGCGTCAGCTCAAAAAACGCGGCCACAGATTCGCCATCCTCCAGCAGCAGACACTGGGTGTCGGGCAAATATTCCACCCAGGGCAACAGGTCGACAAAGCTGGGCGTCACTTCATAGAGGGCTTGTTCATCGGCCTTGGTGGCGGGGCGCTTTCGGGTGCGGTTCCCTGCGCCAGGTTCTGGCAGGCCGTGGGCCTTCAATTGTTCAACGTGCTGTGCCCAGGGATCGGTATCGGTTTTGTCCGTTTCCATCAGTAGGCCTCCGTGCGTTCGCCGGGCAGGGCGTACTGCACCCGCTGGTAAAGCGGGAAGACCGTGCTGTAGCCGGGCACCGGGACCGGGTCAGACCCCGCCAGATGGGGAAAGACGTACATCACAATGTCCGGGTTGGGCAGGCGCTTGAACTGACTGTGGATCTCGTTGCGGGCCGTGCGGGTATAGGTCAACTGATCGGACCCCATGTCATCCAGGGGGCGACGCAAGGCCAAGCGGGCTTCCTGGAGTGACTGGCTCAGGGCACCTTGAGGCGCCGGGCCCGCATGTCTCTCCCAGAGATCGGTCATGGTCTGCGAGCCATGAGGGAGCAGGTCGTCCTTGTCAGTGGTGCAGCCACCGGTCAGCACCATGACCAGCCACAGGCAGGCGAGGGAATTAATCGAGGGTCGATGCATGGGGACCTCCTGTCACATGCCGCACCTGGCGGCCGAGGGTTTCGTAGTCAATTTCCAGCTGCCGGTCCAGGTGCACGGCCACGGGCGCGCCGGGCTGCACATAGACGGCGGCGAACGCTTGGCCGTAGAGCTTGTTCACCCAGTCGCCAATGTCTTTCACGCCACCGGACAGAATGCTGTTCAGCGCCGAGGGGCCTGCACCCACGGCGGCTCCGCCAGGCGTGAGCACGGTGCTGGCGTCGGCCTTGTCGGCTTCGAGCAGCTTGGCCACCCCGGCGCCGGCCGCCGTGAGCAGGCTTTTGGTGCCCAAGTACTGCTGGGCGTTGGAGCGCCGTTCACCGGCAATGCACGGCACGCCATACGGATCGCTAAGCCAGCCAATGCCACCCTGAATCTTGTTCAACTGCGATTGGCCGGTTTGACCGCTGCTTTGGCGGCTGGCCAGTTTTTGCGGGGCGGGGAGCGTGCGGATACGCCCGTCGTTGAACACGAAGGTCAGGCTGACGATCTGCCCGCGCACGCACGAGAGCGTCCAGTCCCCGGCAGCGGTACCGCTGATCACCGCGCCCGCCACATCCGGTAGATCGATGCCATTGGCGGTGAGGTTATCCGGGCCGATCAGCACCTTGAAGGGGTAGGGATCGTTCACCACCCCGTCCACGGGCACCCGGCCAATCAGCGCGGTCATGGCAATGGAACCGGTGAGGGTGCTGTTCTCAGGCAGGGTGTAGACGGGCTTGGCTGCGGTTTTGTCGTCCGTGGTTTTGATGTGGCGGCCGACCGCGCCGGTATTGGCTTTGAGCGCCCGCTGGCCCTTATTGATCTCATCACTGAAGGCCGTCGGGAAAGTGAAGCCCTTTGCCGGTTTGCCGGACCCAGCCGGCAGCGGTTTGCCCTTGGCATCGACGGAGGTGCCGTCCTGAGGCTCGGTCCAGATCAGGTCATTGTGGGCTCCCGAGAACGACGCTTCGTCATCGGGCTCCAGACCCAGGCCGATGGGCAGGTCGGCGCCACCCTTGTTCAGAAACGAGGTTGAGAGCTGCTGCTTGAGGTCCTCCAGCAGGTTCTGGGTGTCCTGTGGACTCAGGCGTTGCGGGCCTGTGGGCTGGGCTTTCTCAAGTTCCGTGTTCAGGGCTTTCTGGATCCGCTGATCGATGTCGCTATCCCGCCGACGTAGGCGAGCGTTTTCTTTCTGTTGGTCTTTGTTTTCCGTGAGCAGCGCCTTGAGCTCAGTACGCATGGCCTTGGTCTGGGCCACCAGGGTGGCCACGGTGTCATGGGGCGTGTCGCCGTCGATGTCGAGCAGCTTCATGTCCTCTGGCGTCAGGGGCTGCGCGGTGCTGGCGGGTTTGGCTGTGGGGGCGTCCTTGGGGGAGCAGGCCTTGAGTACCCCGAAGACCACCAGCAGGATCAGGGGCAGGAGCAGCCACTTGAGCAGGCCATTACTGGTCATGGTCACCTCCGGGCGCGGCGGAGGTAGGAAGGGTAATGCTGGCATCCACCGGACTGAGGGTCGGTGATAGGGCTTGCGCCAAGCTTCGGCCGCGGGTGACCAGATAGACCACCGTGGTGTCACTGGCCAGGCCAGTGGGCTCCAAGTGCGCGTGCTGAAAGGCCGCACTGATGAAGTCGCCCCGCAGTTCGCGTGGGTCCAGAGCGATGGGGATGGGGGCGCTGTTCTGCAGTTTGACGGCGCTGACGGTGTGGTCCTCCAACTGCCAGGCGCCCAGCCATTGGGCTGTGACCGGTTGCGTGGGCATCAGGCCTGTCAGATCCAGGTCACGCCGCGATTTGACCGGCAATACGCCGGGCAGGGGCTCAACCGTTCGCAAGGGAGCGTAGAGGTTTTGCGCCGCGTAGCGGATCAGGACCACCGGGATTGGCGTTTGTCGTGAAGCGGGAGGGCTGTCCGCCGCAGTGAGAGGCGGGTCATCGTCGCTGCCCGAGGCGGCGGTTTCGGGTGTATCACCGTAGCCCATGGACGTGCCCGAGCCTTTCACGATTTTGATGGGTTCGAGCGCGGGCTGGCCTTGGCCTTCGGTGGCCGCGATGTCGATCAGGATGATTTCACCGGTACGCACATCTTGCAGGTGCAGACGGGTGGACTCGATCGGCGCATTAGCCCGCAGATACAGTGCACCGCCAGTACTCTGGATACGCAGCGTGTCACCCAATGAACGGGGAGCACCGACCCTGACGTTCTGGTCGATAAAGACGATGCGCTCCTGGTCGACGTACAGCGGCACGGCCAGGGGCAATCGTTCCCACGGCATGAGTTCGACAGCTTGGGCCACAGCGCAGCCCAGCCAAAGAGGGAGAAAGAGGTTCCATCGACGCATGACTAGCTTCCTTGCGTAGCAGTGGCAGGATCGTTTGAGGCGGAGGGTGCAGGCGGTGGGGCGATGCGTTGCGGCGTGCTGTCATAGCAGTCCAGGGCCAGGCCAAAGGGGTTTTTCTCTGGATCCACGTCCAGGCGTACGACCTGAAGGGGGTAGCGCACGAAGGCCTGCTTGACCCGTTCCGAGCCGTAGAATTCCTCGGTCGCCAGGTCCAGGTTCACCACCCAGTTGTCCCGACCCAGCACCTTGACTCGCTGCTCTGGATCATCGCCGTAACCCCGGCCAGGCATCTCGAACACGCCCCGAGTCCGACCGCGCAGCTCGCCGGCGGTCTGGCGTTTCCGGAAATCGCCTTCGAGCTGGGATTGGCAGCTAGGGGTCAGGTAGGCCGAGAGTTTCTGAATGGCGCGGGGGTAGTTCTTCTCGCCATCGACCGGCCAGCGGTTGAGCTGCTGGAAGATGTAGAAGCCAAAGGTGTACACCGACTCTGGCGCTATCTCCCACCACTTGCGGGTGCTGCCGGAGCGCAGGTCCGGTGGGAGGTTGATGGTCATATTTCGGGGGGCGTCCCACCATCCCAGACCCATGACCAAGGCAACCCCGAACAGCAACCCACACCCGATGCGAAGCGAGAGGAGGTGGGACTCCAGTCGGGCCACCTCATTCTTGAAGCGGCTCATGGGAGTCGACTCCGGCGGGTGCTCCAGCGCCCGGAGCGCCTTACCAGGTCCGCGCCGCCGATCCAGGCGGTGAGCACCGGCCATCGCATCGCGAGGGCGTATTGCAGATAGCGGTACAGCCAGGTCTCTGGCTTGCCACGCTTGTGACGGCGAAGCAGCTTGCCGCCCGCCAGCAGACCCAGCGCCGTGCACATCACCAGCATCGTGGGCGCCAGGGCCAGGCTCTGAAACAGCATTGCGATGCAAACCCCCAGGCCAGCGCCGATCACCGCGCTGACGGCGACGGAGATCCACATCTCATCGGCCGTGAGCCCCAGCACAATGACCGGCTGACGATTAAGGCGTGACGGCAGAAACCGAAGGGTGCCGTCGGGCAGTAGGTGATCCGTGTCTTGTGTCATTGCCAGATATCCTCACAAGATGCCCGTGGCCTTGGTCAGCAGCCAGATGCTGATCACCAGCAGCAGGGCGCCCACCCCACAGGTCAGCCCGAACTGGCCCCAGGTCTTCTTGCCGTTTTGCACCTCGGAGTAGGTGGTGAAGGCGTGGTAGGCCACGCCACAGAATGCGGCGGCAGCGATGACCAGAGCGATCAGGGAGAGGATGTCGAAGGCATGGTCCTGGAGGGTCTGGATCATGCTGTCCGATTCGCCCCGGCTCGGGGCCTCCATTTCTGGGAGTGCCCCGAGGGCCCAGAAGGACCAGGCGGCCAAACAAGCCACGCCGCAACGCGAAAAAAGGTGAGTGACGCGGTTTAAACCAATACGGGGTTTCATGAGGTGCCTCCAATGGCAGGGGTAATCCAAAAAAACGGGTCAGTGCAGCAATAGAAAAGTGAGCAGTAGGTAAATCAGCAACACCTTCGTGGCCAGGCCGGCGAACTTCCCTTGGGAGAGTTGGCCGCTGGCCCAACCCCGGTAACCGGTGACGAGGGCCCAGGCAGCGAAGATCAGTGCGCCGGCCAAAGCCAGCCCAATCAGCAAGGTGGTGCTTTGTTGCGGGGTAAAACCGCCCATAGCCTGAAAGGCGCTGAGCTGTGGTGCACTCATGCTCATGGGGACCTCCCCACGGACCGGATGTAATGGCCGGTCAGCTCAGGTGGGGTACGCGGTTGGGCACGTGATGGCGTGAGGTAGCCTTCAATGCCTCCGCGAACCTGCTCCAAGTCGTCAGAGAGACGGGCGTAGTCAAAGGTGAAGCGCGCGTGCTCATCGGCAGGCACGGCGGCATGGGCATTCACCTGCCGCGTGATGGCCTCCAGTTGACGCAGCACCAGACTCAGTTGGGCACGTTCGTGAGCCGTTGGCTCAGCCATCACCTGAGGCACGGTAAGGCTCGCCGCTAACGCGATACATCGCAGAGGTTGGGAGTAGGGCATGGTGTCGATCCGCTCGTAGAAGGTTCAACGAGCGTGCCAAAAGATGAGGCGGGCAACAGCCAGAAAACAGGATTTGGTCGAGTGGGTTTTATTTTCAGTTCATGGCAGTATCGAACGGCAACAGAGGGGGGCTCATGAGTCAGTTGAGCGTGAATCGAAGACGAGGATGGCGTTTATGAATACTCAAAAAATGAGTGCGAATCCGTTAATCAGTTATTCCGTTTTGTGCGTAATGTCAACTTTAGCGCTGGTCATGTACCTGCTCGCCGCCTCGGGGTACGGGACCTTTAATGTGAATTTATGGCAGCCCTATGATGGGGCTTCCGTGGTAATGCTTTCCAGTATCTTACTCTTCGTTGGAATAAGCTTTTATGTCGTTCGAGAGTGTGGGTTCGATCTGAAAGTAATCATTGAGTCCCAGCTTAATATCAAGCGAGCGCAAAAAATGAGGTATTTGTCTCTGCTTTCCAAACATTATGGCTCTTTTTTTCTGATGACGAAGATGTTGGTATTCGGGCTCGTGGCCCTTAAGATGTTTGTTCCTGCGGTCGGGGTTTTTCTGACCTCAATTCTAATGGCCTTCGTCCTCGCGGTTTATCTAGGGGTGTACTCCGTTAACCTTTCTAGGACGTTGTATGGGGCATGGGGGCGACATCCTGTGCAAGTGCTCGCCCTACTCGGAATCATCGCCGTTAATGCTATAGCATTGGTTATCATGCTTACGCATATTTAAAGTAAAGTGCTTGCGCTTCCCGTCTAAGTGGTGAGCGCCATTGCTTGGCCTTTGTCATGGTCTGAGGGGTTGGAATGCCCCGTGAGATGTTAGGCGTTGGCTTTTTTGATCATTAGAACTAAAGCTTCGATTTTATCATTTAAGCCAAAGGTATGAGTGTTCAAGGTTTTTTCGCAAAGTTTTTTGGCGACTTTTACTTTGTCAACGTCTTTTAATGTTGTGCTTGTGTTGGTGTTGAATGGCAGCACATGATCAAATTTACCGGTGTCGATGCGACTTTCGAATGATTTGTAACATTCGCTTAGGGCCGTAGTCATATCATCTTCCGGTATGTAATTTTCAATTTCCCTGCCGTCGGTGATCCATACTACTCCTCCGTTGTCTTCAATCTCTTTTTGGATTCGGAGCTTTGTTGCGTTTAGGGGGGTGTCTTCTGAAGCTCTATCGCTGTCGATAACGATTGCCAGATTCCGATTGAGGCGCCTCACTGCGATGAGGGCGTCAAGATCCTCTAGGTTCGGCTCAATATCATTCGCAGAGAGGTGACTCAGGAGCCTGCCACCGTAGAACATGATCGAGTAGTCAATGCCCTCTACAAGCTCAGGTGCAATCTGACGAATCCAGTGATTGATATAGATTCTGTCTGAAGGGCCTTCCACCCAGATGATTGCATTGGCCTGGAGCAAATCAGAGGCTTTGTAGCCTAGGTCTCTGATGACGTTGGATTTGCTGTTTGAGGATAAACAGAGTTTTATTTCGGTGCATCCATCAACGTTGGAGACGTGGAAAACAGAGGCATCAATGGTGTCAATGATACTAGGTGAGTGTGTAGCGATAAAATACTGATTGGTGGTGTTCTCTTCTAAGTACTTTACAAGCCGACGTTGAAGGACAGGGTGCAGGTGAAGTTCGGGCTCTTCAATGCAGACAATCTGGTTTTCAGCCAATGTACAGAAGGCTGCAAGCATTACGACCTCATGGATCCCGGTACCGAGTGACTCAATGGGCAGTGTTTTGTCGTCCATGTGGACGAGGATATGCTCTCTATTGTAAGGGATTTCTATTTTGGCTGTTCTCGACTCAGTTACGGTCCTCAGGAACTCGTTAATTTGATTAAATTTGTTAACAAGATGACGCTCCTGAATAACAGGGTTCTGATGTTTGGCAAGCTCCTCGATAAGTCCTTTGCCGCTCCAGTCTGAAAAACTCTCTCCTTTTGAGGAGATTTGCCTGATGGCAGGGATTAGATTTACTTTGGTTCTTGAGAAACCCACTAGGTTGATAAGCCATCTTATAGTATCGAGGAACTTATTTGAGTCGGTTTCGTATTCATTATGATCGCTAATGATTGGGTAGATCCCAAGTATTTTCTTTGCTGTGTGTGGAGGATCATCGAATCTAAAAGTTTCTAAGGGTAAGGCAATGTTGTCTATGGTCTGGAACCATATAGCGCCACTTTGTGAGATGGATGCTAAAAATTCATATATGTTTTCTATTTGCGGGGTGGTGAATAAATTCTTCTCTGAGACTGCGGCTCTGATTGCATCTGCAGGGATTCCGATTGCCGTTTCTATATCCGATGAAGTAGCGCCGAGATGGATATCAAACGTTTTCAGTATTTCAAGGTATTCTGGATTGCTGAGGTTATCAATGTCTTGATGCGTTATTGAGTTTAGATGTTCTGCAATAAAACTCAGGACGCAGGATTTTCCTGAATTATTTGGTCCTATAAAAAAATTAAATCTTCTGAAAGGTGTAATGAAAGCAGCTTTCTTTCCGATACCTTTATAGTTCTTGAGCCTGATACCGTGCAAAAAAATCTGTTCTTCCATGAGCCAGTGACTGCCTGAATTCGAAATGATGGCAAAATCATATCGCTTACAGATATTTTTTAAAACTGCCTGCTGAAATGCTCACCACCACACCCAGCGCCGCCGCACTGGGCAGCAATACCAGCAGAGGGCTCACGGTCATCGGTAAGGCAGGATAGATGATCCAGGGCGCGACCCACAGAGGCACGATCATCCGCTTTGCCCGATGGTAGATGAACCCGGACTCTCTCCCCGCACCAAAGCGCCGCAAATCTCGACGCACCAGCCCATCGATCAGCCCCGTGAAGACCGCCATCAAGAACAACGGCAGCGTCAGTATCAAAATCAGAATTCGCGCCAGAAAGGTCAGCGCTGCATAGACTGCCGCCAGACCGTAGTCTTCCAGATGTACATAGGCCAGCCCCAGGTAGTACTGAAGTCCTGTCCCCCGGTTACTGTTCACTCGGGCCTGCTCGGCTGACTGGGTGACCCAGTGGATCAGACCGGTTTTCTCAAAACCCCACTCGTACGCCAAGCCGATGATCCAACGGGCGGTTTGCCCGGGCTGCTCGACCAACAGACTCTGGACAAATGCTGCCGACAACCACTCAAGCTCGCTGTTCAGCATCTCCTGCGAGTGGTGCCAGCCTTCCTCCGGCCAGAAGAAATACAGCCCGATCCACTCGGTCACCACACTGAAAAGCAACGACACCAACAAAATGCCCAGGAGGGTGAAAGGCAGCCCGATGGCCTTGCTGATCAGGCCCTTATCACGGTGTAGCTGTTGGCTTTTTGCGGTGTCGGTGCTGGTGGCCATGGTTCCCTCCTGCTCAGTGCGCCGTAAGGACCACAGGTTCGAAGCAGACAAATAGTGGACCGGCGACCGGGTCCTCTACCCGAATCTGGAGTACGTTGATCCAGCGTGGAGACAGGCCATTTTTGCTAAATCGGTTAAATAGATCGTTCCCATCATGGGCCCCCCATCGAGCAGCGATCAGTAGCTGATGCAAGACGTTGGAGATCGTCGTCGATGCCGGTGCCGGTTCTGATACCGATGTCGATGCCCGAAGGTGAACGAAACGCAGCTTTACGCGGATTTTTCCTTTCATGGTTGAGCTTCCTCTGCAGTTGTAGCAACGGTCTCGGCCTGGGGAGCTTCCCCCAGCAGATCCGTCGGTAGTGATTCATCCATCACCCGCGTTCCACTGCTCACCCACCATTCGCCACCGCCATCGATGTAGCGTTTGCGCATGTGCTGGGCCAGGGCTTGCAGGTCTTTGGGCATACATTCATCTGGATCAGGGGCAGGTAGGGGCATCCGGACTTTCCAGAGGTTGGCGCCTTCGATTAGGGCAAAGGCTTGCCCCTTAGGCAGACTGACGATGTGGGCTGGTTCTATCAGCGGGACGCTGGTGGAGCTGACCCTGTCTTGGGTGTTGCTGGTGAAGTCGGTGCTGCCGGTCGGGTCCGAACTGTCCGTCGCACCACTGACCAGTGTGGTGGAATAAACGTCCACCTTGGGCAATTGCAGGGTCAGCAACTCGGCGGTGGCGGTCTCGCGTACCCGCAGCATGAAGAGGTTGTTGAAATTGCCCACCACCTGACCGGCTTTGGCTCGGTTGCCGATCTTGGCCTCAATGTCACTGAGGGTCTGGGTGTAGGCACTGACTTGGATACCCGCGCCACCCCCCTTGTTGATCATCGGAATGAACTCATCCCCCATCAGTTCGTTGAACTCATCAGCGTGAAGGTTGATGGGGATTTTCTGGTCCTGGACAGCACCGGGCAGGCCGTCATCGATGCCGAACTTGTAGATATGGCCCGCCACGGACACGAGGTCCGAAAACATCGAGTTGCCCACGGCGGCGGCCACCTCCGGGTCGGACAAGGCATCGAGCCCGACGTACACGATCGCTCGCTTACGGATGATCTGCATCCAGTCAAAAATCGGCCGAGGATCGTTGAGATCCGTGTAATTGGGCGAGATCAACTCGGCCATCCGCCCGGTGGTGAGCTTCTCCAGCAACGGGAGGAGCGAGGCGACGATCTTGTCGAAGTAGGTCTTGTCATAGCGGATCGCCGAACGCAGTCCATCCATCACCGGGTCCGCCACCCGGGTTTGTGAGAGGTACTGGTCAATGGCCGTCACGCGCTTCTGCCGACCGCGCATGTTGTAAGGGGTATTTTTCTCGTTAAGGGCGCCTTCGAGGGTGACGATCACCTCCCAAGCCCTGGGGTCGTGCTTGGCGAAGTAGTAACCGCTGTACTCGATGAACAGCGCGTCGATGTTGATGACATGCTGTTGGATCTTCAGGTAGTCCGGACGAATTCCCAGTTCCACCAACGCCCGGGCAATGATGTTCACAAAGCGCCAGGCGAACTCCCTGAAGGCTGCGCTGTTACCTTCGCCCGAGAGTTGGCCGGCGATGCGGCTGGCCACTTCAGAGATGCGCCCGAAACGGCCCACGGCGTTGTAGCGCGCCGAGAAGTCCGGCCAACCCAAGTGAAAGACATAAAACTCGTTCTCACGCCCGGCGCGTTTGGCTTCGACGTACATGCGCTTGAGCAGGTCCGCATCGCCCTTGGGGTCGAACACGATCACCGGCTCGAATTCAGGCAACCCGTTGACCATCTTCTTGCGGCGAATATCCTGGGTGATAAACAGCTCCGCCAACCGGGTTTTACCCACCCGGGTCGTGCCCAGGATCAGGCTGTGGCCGACGCGTTCCCCGAGTGGCAGGGACACCTCGACTTCATTGGGTTCAACGCCATGCAGGCGAGGAGAACCACCCACTGGCGGCAGAGGACGCACCGGGTTAAACGGGCTGTCCCAGGCGGTAACACGGGGAACCAAGCTCAACGGAAAGGGCGCCACCTCCAGGCGCACTTCCAGTCGGCGAGCCGCTTGAAACCCCGCAGTGGGCTCCACGTAGCGACGAAACTCGGGCCGGTATGTCTGCATCAGCCGTTGGGTGTGCCGCTGTTCCCACTTGAAGCCGATGCCGACAAAGAGTCGGTGATTGCTCACGGGCACCTGCTTGCTGGTCATCACATAGCGCGGCAGCCGACGGATATTGCGCCGGTAACGCAACACCACCAGCGCCTGGCGAAGGCGCATCGCGCCGAACCCTAGAAAGAACACTGCCGCCCCGACCCCGAACAGTGGCGTCAACGCCAGCGACCAGGGCGCGAACAGACTCAGGTACGCCCCAATGCCACACACCGCCACGGTGTACAGCTCCACCGCAGGCCGCAGTAGGGTCTCAATGGTATGGGACGGGGTCATGGTTGCTGCTCGATACCGGTAGCCGTCACCAGAGCGGGGTAGTGCTCAATCCCCAGCCGCTGGGCCAGGTCATCTGCCGCTGCTGGCACCATCTCCAGTCCGGCGCCTAAGGCCCGCAGCTCCTTGAGGGCCGCCATCCGTTGGACATTGACCACCCACCCGACGGCTTTGATTTCGCGCAAGACATCGCCTCGGCGCTGCAGCCATTGCCGTGACAGTTCGTCATCGCCGATGAGGAATACCGGCCGCAAACCGGCGGCATTGTGCACGCGGCTCTTGAAGGGGCCCGGGCTCAGGGATGTGGACTTCACTGGCAACATGTCCGCTTCGCTGTACGTGGTGATGCGTACGGGCGGTAAGGTCATGGCTTTGGCCGGTTGGTCATCCGACAACAGATTGAGCGAGCGGTAATACGCCAGGGCCGAGGCGCCGCCCTGGTCTTCAACGACGATCAGTTCGGCGTGGGCGGCAGCGCATAGCAGGCCAGTCAGTAAGCGCAGCGCCCAAGCAGCCAGCGGTGCACGGGTGACTAACGCAGAGCGTGGGGGATGTGTGGGGTTCATGGGGTCTTCATTCCTTGAAGGTTGGGGCTGGTGAGACGGGTGAGGTGCTGAGCAAAGGCCTGGCGGTAGCGTTTGGCGGGTGCACCGCCAGCGGGGCGGTGGTAACGGCCCGCGGCGGCGGTCCAGTTGCTGTCCGGGGATTTGTGTTTCAGAAGCAGGGCAGTGACGACGGTCAGGTTGCGGTACGGGTCCAGGGCCTCGCAGGGATGCGCAAAGTACTCGCCGTTCCACCCCAGGTTGATCTGACCCAGGCCCGCATCCACTTGCTTGGCACTGACTGTCTGGAGGGCCTGGAGCAGGGCGCGGCATGCCGAGCGTCGATCCGCAAAGCGATAAGGTAGGCCGGCCACATTCAGGGTCCAGGGCCAGGGAACCAGACGGCCACGGACGCGAGCACCGCTCTCTTGTAGGGCCAGCGCGTACAGCACGGAGGAGGGGACGGAGGTGCCGCGAGTGGCCCACTGGTAAGCAGGGGGCGGCAAGGGGGTGGCGCTGACCTGCAAAGCCAGTAGACCGCCACCCACGAGGCCTGCGCATGGCCACAAACGACGCCGGCTCATTGCCGCTGCCATTGGTCATTCACAGGCCGCATGACGGCAGGAAAGGCTCCGCTGTCGCCCAGGCGCGCCCAATGCCCAACATCGTGATTGAGCGTGATGTCGCGGTTGAGGACTTTCTGGGGCTCAATGCCGACCCGCTTGGCCCAGGCCCGAAGACGGTCGTCTTTGCCCCGGCTGTCCACCAGGTACAGGTCGAAACCCTGTGCTGCTTGCTGAAGCTGCCTGACGCGCTCCGCACAACCCTTACAGTGAGTGGTGACAAACACCGCCAACCGCGCCGATGAAGTCACAGGGGACGCCTGGGCGGTGCTCTCGGTCCCCATCAGGTTCACTGGCAGTTGCCCAGGGTACAAACGCTGGTAGGCATCGTTGTAGGCGTTCTGGTAAGTCAGCAGCTTCTGCACGCGGGCGAACTCCGCCTGTACCTGCTGTTCGGCATAGCGCTGTTGTTCCTGCGGATCTCGCGCCTCTATGCCCAATGCCGTCAGTGGATCGAGGTTGGGCGAGTACACACCGAGCGGACCTTGCATCAAACGGCGATAGCGTTGCCACTCTTCGGGCTTGAGGCCCCATTCGGTAGCCAGGGCTTGCTCAAGTGCTTGAGTCGGGTGTTCCCGGTGCTGCGTGTGCGGCGTATTTTCAACGCTCAGGGGGATGAGCGTTTCGGCTTGAGTCGCCAGGGGCAGTAATAAGCAAGTGCTGCTCAACAACAGACAAAGAGGGGATACGTTCATCGTGTAGCCCTCACGGAATCGAGACGGTGAGCGAACCACCGTCAGGCCGAACCCATCGGGCTTTGCCCGGCTCAAGGGCATCCAAGCGCCAACCCAAGAGCATCCGGCCTGGTCGGAGCAGCTCAATGTCATCCAGCCGCCGTCCCCCTGTGAGCATCACCGCCAAAAACAACTCGCCACTGCGTGACTCCAGACCCACGACGGTGAAGGGCAGTCGGGTAGAAGCAGTTGTGCTGGCTTTGCGAGGACGTACGGCCTTGGGAACGGTCGATGAAGACCCAAGCGCAACAGCAGAGGACGGAGCCGGCGCAGTGGCCGAGGAAGGAGGGGCCTCTACGGCGGCTTTGAGTGCCAGCAATGCACCCTCTGTGTTTTCCACCTGAGTGGTCAGCGCGGTGAGACCTGAGACGACGGTCTCTACGGAACGCTCTGCCGCCAAGGCTTCGAGTCGTTGGAGGGCTGACTTTTGCGCGGCCTGAAAGTCCTCCACCGTCACACAGCTCAGTGACTGCAAATTATCGAGTTCGGCATCCACCTTTTTCAGGTGCAACTGGATGCTTTCCAGGCCCTCGTGAGAGGGCATCGATTCCACAGCGTTGGAAAGCGTTGAGAGCTTGCCTCCCAGGTACACTGCCGTGCCTGCCAACATAATCAGTGTGGCACCTTGAATGGCCGAATACAGCGTTGGACGTTTCACTGCTCACCTCCCAGCGGCCGCGCCGTAGGCGAGGAAACCGCTCCCGCTGTACCCTCCACCGGGCCAACCATTACGGTTGTCGGTAACTGATCCGCCATTGCGTCTCGAGCCACAAAGCAGACGCTCCGAGCTTTTTCGTCAACCTCCACCCGCCACGCCGGCCCGGTCAGGACCAGCAGTGCATTGCGTACGGTGATGGGCCCAAGCCGGTAATGCGTGGCGGGTAACGGATGGGCATACAGCACCTGCACGCCGCTATTCCCCGCATTGGTTGCCGAGCACAACCGATAGCCTGAGTGGCGCAGGACATAGCGCATCGCTTCCTGGACCGTCGGGTTCACCGTCTCCGGCACGCGAATATCGATCACCTGGCTCAGCAGATCCAACTGTTCGGTTCGAGGCAACGTGCTGGCAAGGGTGTAACGCCCCTTACGCTGAGCAGGCGAACGTTCAGGCCGCAGCCACTGAACCTGTGACTGACGTGAAACCTTCGAAACGGAGGGGCGTATGACCTCCGTCTGAGCAGACGAAGTCGTCGACGATGTGCAGCCCGACAGCGTCATCACTGTCAGCGGCAAGGCGAGTTTTACAGCAGTGGCCAAAGGCCGAATGGGGGAGAAAAACATCCATGTGTCCTCACGCAGTGGTGAGGACACAGTTGCAAATTAGAGCGGTCATCGCAGCCAACAAACAGGATTTGGGGCGTTGGGTTTTTTCAGGTGGTCGCTGTTGTAGGAACAGGGAGCCGTATCAGGCGTCGGTCTAGGCTTGCGATGTTGTGAGATCCGAAAGTGGCCAACTGCATTGCTTGGTATGTTGGCAGTCCGTAAGAGTATAAAACAGCGCTGCTATGGAGGTTGTGAGGCTCCCTATATTCGGATGCTGAGTATATTGCGAGTTAAATAGCGTCTCAATAGCCGGGCCGTGGTCTGCGTGCGTGTTGGCGCTTATGATTTTTTCAACATCGCCGATACCATTGGTTCGATCGATAAAAAATGACCTTGGAATGTCTAAAGTTTTGTTGTCTGTAATCAGTAAGGTTTTGCCAGTGTTATTAGCTGGCGCTCACGATCTTCAGCGAGCACTGCGCACGCCCACTGCGTTTTTGAGGAAGTTAGGGAGCGCAAGTATATGTGCGCTCAAGCTAGTCTGATTGGTCTGCTGATGGCAGCGATCATTATCGCTGCTAAGCTTTCCAGCGCTGAAGGGCGCGGGCGTGTTGCGGAGTAACGATTTTTTGGTGGTCATGCTTGTTCTCAATTTTTTCTTTTGATTATTTTGGGTGCGTGTTTTTGGTTGGACGGTAGGTTTTTTGGTGGGGAAGGTGATCTGTTTTTGGATTTGAATGCTTTTTTTATATTTCAGTCTGCCTTGTGTTTATGAGAGTGGTTGAAGTTCCAACCTTGGGGCACGAATGCATGCGTTGGCACAGAGTTGTAATGCTGGGAGTTATGGTGCGTCTGTAACGGAAACCATTTCGGCAGGAGATATGTACAGGGCTTCAAATGTTTTGATAGGTGTATTTTATACGGGGTTTGGGGTTTGTACCATAAAAATGCAAAGAGGGCTTAATGATTTTGGTTTTCTGAGAGGGTTCGTTTCTGCCATTTTAGGAATGATACTTTTAAGTCTTGTGGTTGCATACATACAGGAGCCGGCTATCTATTGCGTGGTGTGTGGCTATGAGAGTGTGAAATAAAATGCGCGGCGAGTAGCGGGTGGGGTATACCGTACCTCACCCGCTCCGCTCGCTGGACACCGCCGATAACCTGATTGGCGTAGGACGAAGCGCATCGCTTCCCGGACCGTCGAGTTCATCCTCTTTTCGCCAACTGAAAGCGTCTGTAGCGCTGCATTACCGACTTATTCAACAGTTGGCCGTATACCGAGAGGTTGCACCTTAAGCCCTGGATCGGCCAGCTTGAAGTTATGCCCCACTGTGGGAGAGGCCGTTCCCCCTGCCGCTGCTACGGTTCCACTTCCAGTCTTAACTGTTTCGCACCCTGTCAGCACGGGGCTGAAATTCACACCCCTGTAGCCAACGACCACCGGTAATTGAAACACCTGCCGCAGCGTAATGCCGTTACTGGAGGACCTCACCACCGATCCTGTCACTCCAGGCAAGTCAGGGACAATGGATTCGGTAAGCGAACGCATTTCGGCCTGGACAGCCTCTTGACTGGCTTTAAGTGCCGCCAGCTTGTCTGTCGTGGCAGGTCCCGATGTCATAGCTGCGATTTCATGGGTGGTCGCTGTATTCTGGCTACTCAGATCGGCAAGGCGCGTAACGGCCGCTGACATTTTTAAACTGAACCCATCCTGCGCCGATACGGCCACATCAATCGCGCGGGCCGAATATACTTCTGTAATCAACACTACCACCGTCTGATACTCACATGACGGGGAGAAATTCTGCAGATCATCCGCATCATAAGTTTTGCTACGATTCATAAACTTTTCCTTGGCTGCCATGTAAGGAACTCCGTAAACTTCAGCCGCTGGAACCGAATAAGAAACGCTGTAAGACGATTTGCGTCCACCACTGAGAAACGCCTTAATAGCACTATTGGTGACGTTCACACCTATCTGGCTTTCTGACAACGACGCGAATGTGAAACCAGGGAATGCCACCAAGCTATTAAGCTGTTTGTGGCTACCCGTGCGGGTAAGCTCCGGCAGACGCCAGGTTTTCTTCGCAGCAGTACCCTGTCCATCATCGTACTCAGCCATCTTGCTGACATTTAAGTCTGGCGCTGTTTTTTCCAACTCGGCAGTCAGGTCAATATGGTCGTACCACTGCGCCATTGTGGAGTAAAACGAAGGTGGCGGCGTAGCACTTGCTCTCGTCGCCCTGGCCAAATAAATATCGCCAACATCTACGTTGCCACGAGGCGGAAAGACTGCCTGAATACCGAGTTGTTGGGTGTTCTCGCTCCAGTTTTTCGCGACTATGCCTGGCTCCGGCATCGAGCTCTTGCACGCCACCAATCCAGCCGCGATGCTAACGATAAAGCAATAAGACACACGCATGTATCACCCCTCAAGATTGACCTGTGTGGTTTTTAAACGTCGTTCAAAAGCAAGAAATATTTGAACAAAATAACTTTCGAGTGAGGGGCTAAGCTGTACCCGTAGAAGCAGATGCATAATCACGTACTGACATTCATCGGCCACACTAGCCTAGCTCAAGGACCGTGCGGGACTCACAATCTGAAAAATGACGTACGTAATTGTGAAAATCTACCTTCACCACGGATAGACGCTTGCTTGATCAGAAAACACAAAGCGCCAGTAACATCGATACCTATATGTATTAGCTCATCGCTGCAAGAATGCTAGAAAAATCTGAATTATTTATGATCGAAAAGCTTTGCGCCAGTTTCTTGAGGGGGTGCCAATACGGAGGTGCTCTGGGTATCTCCCTGAAAGCTTCGCGCCTGGTTCACAGATTTCAGCTGTGTGGGGATACCCATTCGGCACTCGGTGGGGGTTTACGATCGCTCACGTACCGTTACACTCCCAGCTCTCTGTTTTGGACCCTCGTTATGAATCTATCTGACGTCGTTCTAGTGCTACTCCTGGCTGCACGCATTCATGGTACGGATGACGCGGTGAGGGCATCGGCCAAGAGCTGTGTGAAGAAGCTGCCACGGTCCAAGCGCGACCTGATCTACAACGTGATCAACAGCCGCAGCCCCATGGAACTGGTAGCCCTGCTGGCGGAAAATCTCGACGATTGAACAGCGAAACACTTGATTCGTTCTCCTGATTCAGTAGTTGACATTGTCGTGACCTAAGCGGTGAAACTCAGGGGAACCTCCCCTGCGGGAAGGTTCCCAGCAGGGGTGGGTGGACCCGCTTAGCAAGCAGCTGTCGTCAGGGAATCGGTGAGGGCTGGCCTTGCAGGGTCAACCCCCTTCGTCTTGGTACGGCGCTTACGAGGCGCCTTTTGGAGCGCTCGCGTGTTTGCCGCATACCAGTGATTCAGGTCGATACCTTTGGTGCGAACCATTGCAGGCAAGCGATCCATTTCACGCACCAGGTTATCTGGGATGCAGGGCGGTGGTAGCTGAACCGGAGGGCTTACCTTGGGTCGGGGGCCAGGTGATGTACTCGTTGATTTCACTGCACTCAAAAACTCCCGGGTGACTGTGCCGAGTGCGAAGCCGATGTTGTAGCTGAGTGTAGACATGGTGTTCCTCCCGCTGAATAGGATGCGGAGAAAGCACAGCCCCGGCAGGGAAAGTGATTCCCCGTAAGGTGATTGCATCAGGTGTTTCTATCGGCGCTTGTCGAATGGCCATTTCTCTTCAGATGAAAACGTGGCCAAGGGACCGTCTGGTCGCAGGCAGCCTCTAGCCATGAGCTCAGACTCGCCACCGCAGAGGCAGAGTTAAAACCAGAAAAGTAGGCGCCCGGGGAGGGCGCCGCGATGAGGGTTACATCAGCCCATGTTGGGTCATGGACAGTGGATCACCGGCACCGACAATGATGTGATCTAACAAGACCACATCAATAAGCGCCAGGGCCTCACGTAGCCGTAGGGTCAGTACGCGATCAGCCTGACTGGGTGTGGTGCACCCCGAAGGATGATTGTGAGCCACGATGACCGCTGAGGCGTTGTGGGCGATTGCGCGCTTGAGCACCTGCCTGGGATGAACACTGGTGTGGCCAATGTCTCCGTGAAACATCATTTCAAACGAGAGAACTTGGTGTTTGATGTCCAGGAAAATGACGCAAAAGACCTCGTGATCCATCCCGGCCAGTTTCAGCTTGAGGAAGCGGCCGACCTCGGGTGGGCTCTCGAGTTGAGGACCCCGAGTGAACAGCCGCCGATCCAGAATTTTCATGGCCTTTTCGATCAACAGGTCTTCCTGGGCAAGGCTTTGTGCTTCTAGAGCGTGCATGTTGCTCGAAGTATGGGTAGAGCTCATGACGTCAACCTCTGCATCCAGTCATGGAGGCACGCCATCCCCCAAGGGACATGTATGCCCCCCGAAGGTTAAAGAAGGCGCCGGTTAGGGCGCCTGGGTAGATGATGGAACAGGCCTAGCTGTACGAGACCGTGGAACCTTCAGTAGTATCGGTTGGATCACCTCTTTTGGTGGCCTCCCAATCATCAGCAATCACCGACATATCCGTTGTATCCAGCGTATCGGGTCTCTGAACTGCATTCGCTGGACTGACGTCCGATGTGGGCTCCCTGGGCGGTGCGGTATACACCACCTCACCATTGATTTTGATCATGGACAGCGAGAGGAGGTTGCTTGCCAGTCCAGCATTCGGCTGACCTCGGCCTTCCATTTTTTGTTGCATGAAGGGAAAGACCCAAAGGTCGCTGAGGGTGAAGCACGCCAGTACGGTTTCACCTGAGTTGATTTCTTGTGCGCAGTGGCTGATGAGCTGTTTCGCCTCGGTGCCGACCACGGTGCAGTCGAAGTACTTGTAATCAACTTTGTCGGCTGGGCCTTGGAGTACGGTAACTGAAACCTTCAGGTACGACTTCTTATGACGAGTGATCGTCCTGACATTGTTGAGATAACCGATGCCTTGAAGGTACAGGTTGAAGTACTTTTTTTCTTCGGCAGTGGATGGGGTTTGAGTCGTCATGAGTGTCTCCAATTTCAATAGGAAAATGGGGAAACACTCATCCCCAAGGGGAAAGTGATTCCCCATTGGGTGGTGGTGCAGTAGGCATTCGGCCGTCAAAGGTTCTGACGACTGACCGCGGTGATGAATGCGAGAGCGGTCCGGTGGTGATCAACGCGATCATCGCGTCGTAGCCTTTTAGATCCGGGCTACCTGGGCATGTTGCCGACAACGTCAGCAGGACACCCCTTTAGCATGAGGAAAGAGCCCCAGGTGGTCTAGTCCGCTCTTTCAGACGGAGGGTGTCAGATATTTCAACTTGTGCGCCTTGGGGTGGACGACGTCTCCCGCGGCGTGTCATTTCCCGCGGTCCATCCGGCTGATACGCTTTTGTCCTGCCTTCGAGGGATAAATACGGAGGGGGCTGATCCTGTTTTCCGCTGGAACTCAGCGCCCCAAAAAGGCCATAAAAGGAACGGCAAACGGAAGGGACTAAGGGAAGCAAAACGAAGGGCAAAGGGCTTACCCGCAAAAGGTCATCCGTACACTGAACAGCCAAAAGGCTCCCTCACACCACACGGATGGCAGGCTGAATGTTCTGGCGATTCAGATTGAAAAAGTCGGCTGATCGCGAGCCAACCCGCAAGGCTGCTTCATCCGACTACCTCATGCCTCAAACGGCCGCTGAGTTGCTGTCGACCCCGCGTCGGCGCAAACTCCTGGAGCACATCTGGCAACGCACCTCGCTGTCTCGCAAACAGTTTGCCGACCTCTATCTACGTCCCATCGAACGCTACGCCGAATTGGTTCAACACCTGCCGGCCTCCGAAAACCATCACCATGCTTATCCCGGCGGCATGCTCGATCACGGCCTGGAAATCGTGGCCTATGCCCTGAAAATTCGGCAGTCACACCTGCTGCCCATGGGCGCGACCCCTGAAACCCAAGCGGCGCAAACCGAGGCCTGGACAGCGACCATTGCGTACGCAGCCCTGTTGCATGACCTTGGAAAAGTTGCGGTCGATGTGGAAGTGCAGCTGGACGATGGAACGGTGTGGCATCCGTGGCAGGGCCCGGTCAACCGTGCGTATCGCTTCAAGTACCTGAAGGGGCGCCCCTACAAACTCCACAGCGCCACGACGGGCTTGCTCTCGCTGCAAGTGCTGCCAGCGTCGATTCTCGATTGGCTGAGTACTTACCCCGAGCCCTGGAGCGCACTGATCTATGTGCTGGCCGGGCAATACGAACATGCCGGCACCTTGGGCGAGTTGGTCAGTCAGGCTGACCAGGCCTCGGTCGCGCAGGAGCTGGGAGGCAACCCCGTCCGGGCACTGGCCGCACCGAAGAGCTCCCTGCAACGTCAGTTGATTGAAGGGCTGCGCTACCTCGTCAACGAGCAGCTCAAGTTGAACCAGGTTCGTGCTTCAGACGGTTGGCTCACCGATGACAGCGTGTGGCTGGTTAGCAAAACGGTGGCGGACAAGTTGCGCGCCCACTTATTGTCTCAGGGGGCGGATGGGATTCCGTCCTCGAATGCCACGCTGTTCAACGTGCTCCAGGATAACGCGATCATTCAAATCAACGTTGAGGGCAAAGCGATCTGGACTGCCACTGTGCAGAGCGGTAAATGGAAAAAGACCCTCACGTTCCTCAAAGTCTCCCCGGCGTTGCTCTGGGAGGAGGGCAAGCGTCCTCCGGTGTTCAGCGGCACGGTCACAGTTGAAACGACGACTGAAACTACCGGGCAAACCAGTGATACACCTGCCGTAGATCGTTCACCGCCTGAACAGGTTTCACCTTGGGGCGCTGAACCGGGCTGGATGCAAGACGTTGCTCAGGCCCGTTTCACCGTTGACGAGGAACCATTGCACGACATGGGTATGCAGACGCAGGAGCAAGCACTTGGAGAACCCCCCGAATGGTTTCGGCGGTTAGGTGAGGGCAGCTCAATGGACACGCATCTCCACGAATCCGACGCCTCCCCCATCAGGAACACCTCTGCGTCGGTTGTTAGCCCGCGCGCTGTTCCTCGCGAGTCCTGTCCGTCTATCCATTTGCCAGTCCCTGACGTGAAGGGGACGGATCTGGGGGAAGCTTTCATGACCTGGTTACACCAAGGCATCCTGAAGCACACGATCACCCTTAACGACGCCCACGCATCGGTCCATAGCGTCGCTGAGACGGCCTTTCTGGTCACGCCGAAGATCTTTCAGCGTTATGCTCAGGAACACCCCGAAACCGCGCGGATGGCCAAGGAGCAGGGCACCAGCGATTGGCGTTGGGTTCAACGCTGCTTTGAGAAATTGGGTCTGCACCACAAGAGTGAAGGAGGGTTGAATATTTGGGTATGCGAGATCAAAGGGCCGCGCAAAACCCGAGACATCAAGGGGTATTTGCTCAAGGATCCCCGGCTGATTTTCACCGAGAAACCGTATGACAACCCTTATCTAGTGCTGAAGGACTCCTCTTAAGAGTGGAAGGCGACCGGGTTTCTTCTGTGCGGCCCGTCATCTTTCTATGTAACAGATCCCGCTTTAGCTATTGTGCCGAGGCGGCTTTCTCGATCAGGCGAGCGACCGGCTCGGGGTTGGAGACCATTACGACATGAGAAGCGCCCTTGACGACTTCCACGCCTTTGGCCTGTGCTCGTTTAGCCATGAAGTTTATTGCTTGCGGTGGAATGTTTTTGTCCTTGTCGCCGTAGATGAACCAGGACGGGATGTGTTTCCAAGCCGGTGCCCCTGACTTCTCGTTCAGAGCCGCTTCCGTCACAGGCCGTTGCGTCGCCGCCATAAGCGCTGCCTGCGCCGCGGGCACATCCGCAGCAAACTGAGCATGGAATTTATCCTGCTGAATATAGAGGTCCTTGCTACCGTCTGCGAGCGTAACTGGAGGCGCAAGTGTTGGGCCAAGCGTATTGCCAGGGAATTTCCCGGCCAGTTCGGCAGCTGACTCACCGGCTTCGGGCGCAAAGGCGCTGACGTAAACCAACGCCTTTACATTCGATTGATCATTAGCCGCCGCGCTGATGACATTGCCGCCATAAGAATGGCCTACCAGCACGACGGGGGATTTGATGCTGGTCACAAGGCTGGAGATGTAATCTCCGTCACTTTTCACGCCACGCAGGGGGTTAGCTGCAGCGATCACAACATATCCGTCTTTTCTCAGGATTTTGACGACCCCGTTCCAGCTTGATGCGTCGGCAAAGGCGCCATGCACGAGTACGACGGTGGGCTTGACTGTTTGGGCAAACACACTCGAACCCATAAGCAGCGTGACTCCAAAAGCCAACGCGGTCAGTGTTTTTTTCATTTCGATTTCCTTAAAAGTGAGTGGTCGGATCAATTCGGGAAAGCATCGTCCAACTGGACGACAGTGCTTTGTTGTAGGAACTGACCGTCGAAAATCAGTCCCCATGTCGCTTTATTCGGTTGAGTCGGCCAGTACGGTTACCGTTGCTTATAGGTGGTCCGCGTCGATTACTGCCTTGGCAAAAGCCTGCGGCGCTTCCTGTGGCAGGTTGTGGCCGGTGCCTCCGGTGATCAGCCGGAAGTCATATTTTCCCGTGAACCGAATCTACCCTATTTAAAGTTTTTAACTATCCATATCAATACGTTAAATAGATATACGTTAGTATTGATTCGCTGGGAGTTATTGCGAAATCTCGTGATAAAAAATCCACGCAGGACAGCCTGACAAGTCAATAGGTGCCGGCCGTTTCTTGAGGGGGAGAGCAAACTTCGTGGGGTTTTCAACTTGCTGCGTATCTGCAGCAAGTCGAGCGGGTTTTTCGAAGGCGTTATTATTTCCTGCTGGTCACCGCAATGACCAATCCAGTAGACACTATCGCAAGTCCCAACCACTGCAGTGTGGTCGGTATTTCTCCGACCAAAGGAATACCGATGAGGATCGCGGCGGCAGGTGCTAACGCTGGGAAGATCGCTGCTTTAGCGGCCCCCAAAGTACGGACCGCGATGGAGTATGCGAACAAGGCCAGCACCCCGGACAACAGCCCTTGGACCACCACTTGTTCAATCAACATGGCCGGGCTGACTTTACCCATAAAGTCCAGGCCGTGAGTCAGTAGATAAGCCGGTGAATACAACAGGGCTGAGAGCACTGAAACGACGGCGGTCGCTGCAACCGGGGCAACATGCCAACGCCTCGCCAGGACTGAAAATAGCGCCCACATCGATCCCGCTAGAATAAACAGCATATCCCCGATAGGTGCCTGGGATCCGCCTGCCAGCAGGCCGGGGCCAGCAATCACTGACAAGCCGACCACCACAATGGTCAGCCCGACCAGTTGGCGCGGCTTGCTGCGTTCCTTTAGCAACCACGAAGCCAGCACAAAGCTCATCAATGTCAATGCACCGGGCTGCAGTACGGCACCGTGAGCGAGAGGCGCGAACGCATAACCGCTGGCCCCAATCATCACAAAAGGTGGGCCCGCCAATGCCGCGAGTATGAGTCCACGGCCCAGGCCGACACCGGCGAGGGTCAGGGGAGAGTGGCACAGGAACCACGGCAGCATCAGCAGACCGGCGGTGGTGAAACGCAAAAAGGTCAAGTCGTTGGCTGTTAAGCCCGCCGTGATACCGGCCCGGGAGACGGCCAGAAAGGCCCCCCAGACCAGCGCGGCAAACAATCCGCACATCAGGCCAAATCGCCGCGTTGATGTGCTCGATGGCGTTAAGCGGTCAACGATGGCGACGGACATGACTAGACGCCTCAATTGAAGTCAGTGCTGAGCGACAGTGCCTTCCACTGCTGAATTTCCGCTAGATGAAGATCAAGCTTGGCGCTGACAACCTTGAGGGCATCGCTACCGAGCAACAGATGGGCGGGGGGCGTTGCCGAATCGACGACGGCGATCATTGCGGCGGCGGCTTTGGCAGGGTCACCGATCTGCTGCCCACTGTTTTTGGCTCGTGTTTCACGTATGACGTCGAAGAGTTCGTTGTAGTCGGCAATACTGCGTGGTGCGCGGACCATGGAGCGACCGGCCCAGTCGGTTCGAAAGGCGCCGGGCTCGATGGCAGTCACGAAGATGCCAAACGGTTTGACCTCCTTGCCCAGTGCTTCGGAAATGCCTTCCAGCGCAAACTTGCTACCGTGGTAATAGCCGAGCCCTGGGAACGTCGCGATACCGCCCATGGAGGTGACGTTAAGAATGTTGCCGCTGCGGCGCTCGCGCATGAACGGTAGCACGGCCTTGGTTACCGCAACGGCACCAAAGACGTTGACCTCAAACTGTTGGCGCAACTCCTCGAGGGACGACTCCTCGACAAGGCCTTCGTGCCCGTAGCCGGCGTTATTGACCAATACATCTATCGCTCCGACGCTGCGTTCGATATCGGCAACGACACCGTCGATGGCTTTGTAGTCTGTTACATCCAACAGACGACCGAAGGAGTAGCCTGGCTTGAGCTGATCGAATGCAGCACGCGCTGTTTCGTTGCGCAGCGTGCCGACCACCCGTTGGCCGCCTTCGAGCAGGGCGTGGGCAAGTGCCTGGCCAAAGCCTGAGCTGACGCCAGTAATAAACCAGGTTTTCTGTGAGGACTGAGTCATGTGTTGTATCCGAAGTCGAAGGTTGGGTGGCATCAGTTCTACTCTTGGCGTAGCGGCACAAACAATCCCTCTAAGGCTTGCAAGGCTATGAAGCCCATCTTCATAAAGTTGAATGCTATAACGAAGGCATTCTTATTGGGCTGCACTGAAGGTAGGTGAACGTCATGCGTCAGGATCAACTCGACGGTCTGGTCACCTTCGTCTACGTGGCCCAACTCTCTAGCTTTTCAGCGGCGGCGTCGCGCTTGGGCGTCAGCCCTTCGGCGGTGAGCCAGGTCATTCGCGGATTAGAGCAGCGCTTGGGGGTGGCGCTGTTCAATCGTACGACACGCAGCGTGAACCTGAGTGAAGCGGGCGCCCGGTATCTCGAGCGAGTCGAGCCCGCGGTACGTGAGCTGATGATCGCCGCCGATGAACTGAACGACAGCATCGGCGAACCTTCCGGGCTACTGCGGTTGAATGTACCCCGGGCCGCTTACATGACAATTTTGCAGCCCATTCTGGCGAATTTTCTAGAGGCGTATCCGCAGATCGATCTGGAGATCACGCTGGAAAACGCCTTGGTCGACATCGTGCGACTGGGCTATGACGGCGGCATACGTTTCGGCGAGTTCGTTGAGCATGACATGGTGGCGGTCAAGGTTGGCCCTGAACTGTTTGTCAACGTCGTCGCATCTCCTGACTATCTCGCGCGGCACGGCACTCCTTCTCACCCTCGCGAGTTGATCGAACACAATTGCCTTGGATTCAGGCATTCCAGTAGCGGCGTCGTGGAGCGTTGGGAATTCGAGAAAAATAACGAGAAAATTCAACTGGCGCTGGCGGGTCGATTGGTTCTCAATGATTCAGCCGCGTTGGTGCAGTCGGCTCTCGACGGGCTCGGCATCGCCTATATGATCAACGGCTACATCGATCCTCTTATCAACGACGGCAGCCTGGTCAGGGTGTTGGAGGATTGGAGCTTCGGATTGCCTGGGTACACCCTCTACTACCCGGATCGACGCCGTGTCACCCGCAAATTGCGAGCGCTGATCGATTTTCTGCGGAGCACCGACTGGTCGACCCCGTCAAAGAAGAGTCTGTTGTTCGTGATCCCGCCGCCGGAGGTGTTATGACAGACTCGATTTTATTTTTTGGGCTGAGCGTTGTTTGTTTTTTGCGTCGCTTACGTCAGAAAGGATGGTGTTTCTCGTGTGAGTGGCAGGTCTATATTAAACCAATGTATAGGTTGCTGGGGCCTAAAGTGTTAAGGGCTGAGCACTGATGTATAGCTATTGAATGGCGTGGTAACGCAGTAATCTAACCCCGTCGCAATAATCATGTTTTAGTTAGCCCGTCGCTTGCTTACTCAAGGAAATCAGAATGTTTGTCGTCAATTTGACCTACCTGAAACCACTTCCAGATGTTGAAAAACATATCGACGCCCACCGCCAATACCTGGATGAAAATTATGCAAGCAAGGTGTTTTTGGCCTCAGGACCCAAAACGCCGCGTGACGGTGGCCTGATCTTGGTGAGCGGCATTGTGACGCGGGGCGAACTGGAGGTGCTCCTGACACAGGACCCGTTCTTCAAGTATGAGATCGCCAGTTACAATATAACGGAATTTACCCCCAGCAAATTCCATCCGGCATTGACCGATATTAAGTAATGACTGGTTTTCGATGACCAGCACACTGGAGCTTCCCATGGATTACATTAATCTCGGCAGCACAGGTCTGAAAATATCTCGCCTTTGTTTGGGATGCATGACCTACGGCGATGCCCAGCGTGGTCGTCATGGCTGGGTACTCCCCGAGGAACCCAGCCGCGAGCTGATACGCCTGGCACTTGAGGCCGGAATCAACTTTTTCGACACCGCTAACAGCTATTCGGCAGGCACCAGTGAAGAGTATGTCGGGCGGGCGATAAAAGATTTTGCCCGCCGCGATGAAGTCGTCCTGGCGACCAAGGTGTACTTCCCCTGGAAGGACAACCCCAATACCGGGGGACTGTCACGCAAGGCAATATTTCAAGCCATCGACGACAGCCTGCGCCGTTTGGGTACCGACTATGTCGACCTGTATCAAATCCATCGCTGGGATTATTCAACGCCTATCGAGGAAACCCTGGAAGCGCTGCATGACATCGTCAAGGCCGGTAAGGTCCGTTATATAGGCGCTTCGTCGATGTACGCCTGGCAGTTCAGTAAGGCCTTGTATGTATCCCGGCTTAATGGCTGGAGCCGTTTTGTCAGCATGCAAAACCATTTGAATTTGCTCAGCCGCGAAGAAGAGCGCGAAATGTTGCCGCTGTGCGCAGACCAACAGATCGGTGTATTGCCATGGAGTCCACTGGCGCGTGGTCGACTGGCACGTGACTGGCAGGAAAGCACCGGACGCTCGCAGAGTGACGCCTACGGCCATGCGCTGTATGCCCAGCATGAGGAAGAAGATCGCGCGATCATTGATGCGGTCGGCCGTATAGCGGCAGCGCGGGGCGTTTCTCGTGCTCAAGTGGCACTGGCGTGGGTGCTGGGGAAATCCCAGGTCAGCGCACCGATTATAGGTGTCTCCAAAGCCCGTCATCTAGACGATGCTCTGGGGGCGTTGGCATTGCATCTAGACGAAGATGAAGTGGCGCAGCTTCAGACGCATTATCGACCTCGCGCCAACGTTGAGTTGGATATTCAGCGCTAGGCGTAAAGCATGATTTTTGCAGTTGAGTCTTTCGCGTTGTAAAAGTTGTTTCAGTTGATCGGGTTACAACAGTCGCTTTTTATTTATCGAATTAGATAAGCCATTTGCTGTGGAATGTTCTGCTCGTACTACTCAATGAGAGGGTTCAATCGTGCAAGATAAAGAACGTAATGTCGTGGCACGTCCTACGCCTTATGAATTTTCGGAATTGTTTATCGGGGGGCAGTGGCGCAGCGGTCAATCAGTCGTTCTACAGGACCACAATCCATTCAACGGCGATTTGCTCGGTGAGTTTGCACAGGCAAGTACCCGTGATGTCGATGATGCTTTCGATGCTGCGGTCAGGGGACAAGCCCTATGGGCCAATGCGCTGCCGTCAGAGCGTGCTGCGGTACTTCGACGCGCAGTAGATATCATGGACCTTCGCCAAGCCGAGATTACCGATTGGCTGATCCGTGAGTCTGGAAGTGTATGGCTCAAGGCGCAGTTCGAGTGGAGTGCGGTTCGTGCAATGCTGCAGGAGGCGATGGCATTACCCAGCCTGCAAGCCGGCAAAATGCTGTCCGGCGATATTCCGCATAAAGAGCACCGTATCTATCGCAAACCCGTCGGCGTGGTCACGGTCATCAGTCCCTGGAACTGGCCGATGCACCTGAGTACCCGCGCCCTTGCCCCCGCGTTGGCGTTGGGTAACGCGGTTGTTTTAAAACCGGCGGCAGAAACCCCGGTCACGGGCGGTCTCCTACTGGCACGCATCTTTGAGGAAGCCGGACTGCCACCGGGCGTACTCAGCGTGCTGTTTGGCGCCCATCAAGAAATCGGCGATCACCTGGTGCTCCATCCTGCCTCGCGGGTCATTTCATTCACCGGTTCCAGTGGCGTTGGCAAGCGTATTGGTTCCCTGGCAGTCACCGGTGCCACACTCAAACATGTCGGTTTGGAGATGGGCGGCAACAATCCACTGGTTGTGCTTGATGATGCGGACCTCGAGCAGGCGGTTCGTGCTGCGGTTGTCGGGCGTTTTCTGCACCAGGGGCAGATTTGCGTCAGTACCAACCGCATCATTGTCGACCAGAAGCTGTATCCACGATTCGTCGATCAGTTTGTCGAGCGCGTATCGACTTTAAAGTATGGCGATCCGATGGACCCGCAAACGATTGTCGGCCCATTGATTGGCCAAAGGCATCTCGACCGCTTGCAGGGCGTTATCGCAAACGCCATCGCAGAAGGGGCTCGGCACCGGTTGGGCGCAAAAGCCGAAGGGCTGGTCCTGCCACCGCAGGTGTTTGATCAGGTGAGCTCAACCGCAACTTTGGGTCGTGATGAGATATTCGGTCCTGTCGCGCCGATCATCATGGCCCGCAATGAGGCGGACGCACTGGCACTGGCCAATGACACTGAATTTGGCTTGTCCAGCGCGGTGTTCACCGGGGATCCGGCGCGAGGTCTGCGCTTTGCCCAAGGGATTGATGCGGGGATGACACATATCAACGATATGACTGCGGTGGACCTGGCGAATATGCCATTCGGCGGTACCAAGAACTCAGGGAGCGGACGCTTTGGGGCCGAGGGTGTGATTGAGCAGTTCACCACGGAGCATTGGATTTCGGTTCAGAACAGGCCTCGCGAATACCCGTTCTGATGCCCAGCTTTGATCATGCTGGATACCAAATTGTGAAATAGGTTTTGCACCTGTTTCAGCGCCAAAGCACCCGATGCATTGCATCGGGTTTTTTTGTATGGCGATTATCAACTTTATTCTGCACGAGGCTGTGTGGAGAAATCATGCGCAAACGGATATTTGCTGCGCCAATTTAAACCAAGGTATAGGGTGGCGAGCCCTACGTATTAACGCTCGACACCTCCGTACAATGGTTGTGCCTCAGGTATTCTCGTAACTTATGTCCAACGCAAGAGCCATCGTAAATACGTGTGCTGACTTGCAGTTATTACTTTCCTGACATATATGAAGAGGTGCACTCATGAAATCTTTGCTCGTCGGCGCAGTCGTCCTGGCTTTCCTCAATACCGCCATGGCAGCGGGTTCCGACACTGCCCATAGCGCGGTAGTCACTAAAATCGACAGCTACAAATACGGCACGCACCTGGATATCTCCAAGGTGCTGTCCGTTTCAACCCCGGCGACGAGTTGCGGTGTTGTTCCTGAGCAAATGATCTATCTGGACTCTAGCGGTTCGAAGCATGAACTTGATTATGAAGTGATGGGTGATGGTTGCAACGGCTAAGCCATCAGACACCAACGCTTTATACACAATCTGAAATGACGTTAAGCCAATAACGTACTGCACAAGAGAGACGACACATGAATATACTGAGCAAGCTCGGAATCGCCGTAAGCCTGGTCTCTGCGATGACCTGTGCTACCCAGGCAATGGCTGGACCGGTCGCCACCGTCAAAGCCGTTAACGTTGTACTGGTGCATGGTGCCTGGGCTGACGGATCGAGTTGGTCAGAAGTCATTCCACGGTTGCAAGCCGCCGGTTTGAACGTGGTCTCTGTGCAGAACCCGCTGACCTCTGTCGAAGACGACGTCGCCGCTACCAAGCGTGTGCTGGATCAGTTGCAAGGGCCGACGGTGTTGGTTGGACATTCCTACGCGGGTACTATCGTCAGCGAGGCGGGTGTCGATCCTAAAGTGAGCTCGCTGGTTTATGTGGCGGCCCGAGCTCCGGACACCGGTGAAGACTTTGTTGCCCTCGCAGCGAAATACCCGACGATGCCGGTGCGTGCCGGTGCCGTGGAACATGAAGGCTTCGTGTCGTTGACCCAAGACGCTTACCTCAAGTTTTTCGGCGGCGATCTGCCGCGGGACAAGGCCCTGGCGCTGTATGCCACTCAACAGCCGATTGCCAAGACCCTGTTCAACGGTCGCACGACTGCCGCTGCATGGCACACCAAGCCGTCCTGGTACGCTGTTTCGAAGAATGATCAGACTACATCGCCGGACCTTGAGCGCTTCCTGGCCAAGCGTATGAACGCCACCACCGTCGAACTCGACTCCAGTCATCTTTCGCTGGTATCGCACCCTGAAGAAATTACCGATCTGATTCTGGCAGCGGCAGGGCGCAGTCAGTAATACGTCCTACCTAAGAAATACCAAGGGACTGCCTCTAACGACGCAGTCCCTTGGCCGTTGCCATTACGAGTGGCGGGACCAGTACTTTTCAGCCAACACACTGCCCTGCTGCAGGAAGCTATCTTCCGCTGCGTTGTCGACCTTTCCATCGGGGGAGCGGGTATAGGAGTTCATCAGGTCGGAGAACATCGTATTGCTGTCGGAGCTGATGGAGCGAATCCCTGCCACGTACTCGTCCACCGACAGACTACCGTTTTTGGACGTATCAAACGTTTTGAACAATTTCGAGGCCGTCTCGGCACTCACTCCGATGCGCTTCAGCTGGGCCGCAAACTCACTGCTGGTCAGTTTCTCGGTTTTACTGGTGTTGGCCTGGAAAAACATCTGCGGACCCCATGCCTCCGTCAATGGGGTCACGGACCTCAGTTGGCCTGGGGTGGATGTCACGATTTGACCATTGCTCAGCGTTACGATCGAAGCGGGGGATGACGGCGCGGTTGTCGGGGCGGGGGCAGCAGCGGAGGTGGAATGGGGGGCAGGGGCCACCGAGGTATTGTTGGATGTCGGCGATGCAGGGCTTGAGTAGGGGCCGGCGGAGTTGCTGATGTTCGATAGGGACATGATTCGATCCTTGATTGAAGGGGGCGGTTGTTTTGATAGTTAGTAATGACCGCACCTAGATAGATCGTCGGGCTGGGTTAAAGCTTTAGTATTTTATTGGGTGTGGCGGGAAAGTTAAGTTTTACTTATTGGGTTGTTAAGTGTTTCTAATTAATGGGTCTGCTACAGCCGCTATTGGGGTGATTCAAATTCAGTCGATTGAATCGCTATACCAGCGACGTGTTATTCTGGGCCCAGAATAAGCTGTTATTTCGGCAGGCCCTGACTAGAGCGCACTACGTTGACGAATTCGACTCTCCCTATGCGTGTTGGCGCTATTGCCCTGGCGGCGCTGATTTTCATCATTGATGCCTTGACCCCGATGGATATTGCCATCGCTGTCCTATACGTCCTTGTTGTGCTGATGGCGGTCAATGCGTTCTCGCGCACCGGGTTGATTGCAATCACACTTGGCTGCATGGGCCTGACGCTTCTGGCCTTTTTCATCGATCATGACGTGCACATGGTGCCGCCTCTGGGACGCTGCCTGATCAGCCTCGCGGCGATCGGCATTAGCGGGGCGTTGGCCGTGCGCAACAATACGATCAACAGCCAGTTGCAGGAGCAGGTAAAGCTTCTGGCGCAAACCCATGATGGGGTGGTCGTGCGCGATATGCAGCATCGAATTCTCAGCTGGAACGCGGGTGCGCAAACCCTCTATGGATGGTCCGCCAAGGAAGTGCTCGGAAAGAAAATCACTGACCTGTTGCAATCGAAGATCGGCGCCACCTTCGAGGAGATCATGCAGATCATATTGGTCAAGGGTACTTGGGAAGGGGAAATCACCAGTACCCACAAGGATGGCCATCGCGTCACGGTGACGTCACGCTGGTCGCTGTCGCGAGACCGTCGCGGCAATCCAGAAATGGTGCTGGTGACCAATAACGACATCACTGCGGCCCGGAAGGCGGAGGATGCGTTGCATCGGTCGCAGGCCGAGCTGGCGCACATCACGCGGGTCTCGACCCTCGGTGAATTAGCGGCGTCGATTGCCCATGAAGTCAATCAGCCCTTGGCGGCGATCACCACCAACGCCGAAGCCGGTCTGCGCTGGCTGAATCGCGAGGTACCGGATCTGGGCGAAGCGCGCAGCGCGCTCAGCCGTATTTCCAGTGAGGCTCAGCGTGCCAGCGAAGTCATCAAGCGTATTCGTGCATTGTCGAGAAAGTCCGAGCCCCAGCATTTTCCGCTGGATTTCGGCGAGGTCGTCGAGGAGTCGCTAGGGTTGCTCAAACGCGAATTGGCACAACAGAATGTCTCCTTGCGCCTGGAGTTGGGGGCTGGCTTGCCGGCTGTGCTGGGGGATCGGGTGCAGTTGCAGCAGGTGATCATCAACCTGGTGATGAACGGCGTTCAGGCCATGTCCAGAGTCCATGAGGCTCAGCGGTTGATGCTGATAAAACTGGGACGAGTGGCCGATCAGTTGATCCTGGAAATTCATGACAGCGGTCCCGGCATTCGCGAGCAGGATATTGCTAAGCTGTTCACTGCATTTTTCACCACCAAAGAAGAGGGGCTGGGGATGGGGTTGTCGATTTGTCGCTCCATTGTCGAGGCCCATGGCGGGCATATCGACGCGCACAACCGCCCTGAAACCGGCGCAGTGCTGCAAATAGCACTTCCCGTGGTCGAAGAGGTGAGCGCATGAGTCATCCTGACGATAAACCAATAGAGGGGCGGCAGGTATTCATTGTTGATGACGACGGAGCGCTGCGCGAGGCCTTGAGCAGTCTGTTTCGTTCAGTGGGCATGAACGTCGAGACCTTTGCCTCGGCCGATGAGTTTCTCGCCCGCCCGCTGCCAGCGATACCGTCCTGCCTGGTGCTCGATGTGCGCCTGCAATACACCAGCGGGCTGGAGTTTCAAACTCAGTTGCAGGCTTCCGGCATCGAGATTCCGATTATCTTCATCACGGGTCACGGCGACATCGCCATGACCGTCAAGGCCATGAAAGCAGGGGCCTTGGACTTCCTCGCCAAACCTTTCCGCGATCAGGATCTGCTCGACGCGGTGTCAGTGGCACTGGAAAAAGACCGCAAACGTCGCGAAGGCCAGAAGCAGACCGTGCAACTGCAACAGATTTACGCCACCTTGACCGCGCGTGAGCAGGAGGTCATGGGCTATGCCGCGAGCGGGCTGATGAACAAGCAGATTGCCGGTGAAATGAACCTGAGTGAAATCACCGTGAAGATTCATCGTGGTCATGCCATGAAAAAAATGCAGGCGAAGTCATTTGCCGAGTTGGTACGCATGGCTGAGTTATTGGGCGTTCGGAAAAAGGGCTGAAGAGACATACTTGGGTATTATTTATTAATCGGCCGAGTTTTTTTATAGTGAGCTCAGTGTTAAAAGCACCTGCCAACCGGGTAGGGTGCCGAGTGAGAAGCTGAAGGTAGGTAACAAGTGTCGTTAAATCTTGTGATAGCCATCGTTGATGACGAAGAATCGGTCCGTGTGGCCATCGACAGCCTGGTGCGGTCGTTGGGCTACCAGTCCTGCATCTTCCCCAGCGCGGAAGCCTTTTTGGCCTCGGAGCAATTATCCACGAGCGCCTGCTTGATCACCGACGTGCAAATGCCGGGCATGGACGGCCTGGAGTTGCAGCGTGTGATCGTCAAGAGCGGGCGTCAGCTACCGATCATTCTCATGACGGCGTTTCCAGAAGCCAGCATCAAGGCACGCGCTGAATCCGAAGGTGCCAGTAGCTTTTTGAGCAAGCCGTTCGATGGTCAGACCATGATCAATTGCATTGAGCGGGCACTCCACCGTCATCATTAAACCCCGCAACATGTAACGTTCATCCCTCTTTTTTATTTGAAATCGACTTTCATATCCCGACCGGTTGTCGCGCAGGTCGCTGTGCGGCTGCTTTTCAAAGGCTGACTATACGAAAGTTTATAGCTGTGACGCCCGAGTATTAAAACGCTATGCCGATGTACAACTGGTCGTCGAGAGTGGGCTTAATTAACATGGCGGCCAATAGCGAAGTTGTTCAAATATTAACTTTATAAGAAGGACTGCTTATCATGGCGCTGGCCAAACGTACGGTTCCAAGTTTCACCCGAGAAGCGTCAGACCGTCTGTTCGAGGCGCGCCGTGTGGCCTTCAATCCGGGCCAGTGCCGTACGGTTTTTCGTATTGGGCTGTGCGGCGACGTCGAGTACTCGTTGCTGCCGCAGTTGCTGCGTCGGCTGCGATTGGATACGCCGGGGGCCACTCTGATGGTACAGCGACTTGACGGTGAGCAACTGACCGATTTGCTGGCGAGTGGCGACATTGGTGTTGGCCTGAGTTACCAGCCTTCGAAGACCCATGCCATGCACCGCATGCAACTGCGTAGCTTGCGTTTGAACGTACTACGCAGCGACCGGGCCCCCGGATTCATCGATCTCGACCAATATTGTGCTCGACCTCATGCACAGGTGGGCTACTCCAGCGACGTCACGGCTTATATCGACAAGACCTTGCAGGCCCAGGGCCGCAAGCGGCGGGTTGAAGTGTCTGTGCCGCAATTCAGCACCTTGCCGTTGCTGATGGCCGACTCCGATTTAATCGCCACGGTGCCGGATTACGTCGCTAAAGCGATGGTCGGATTGGGCGGCTTTCGCAGCGAGCCCATGCCGCTGAGCTTGCCCGATTTGAAGCTGTCCATGAGCTGGGGAGAGGAGACTCATGCCAACCCGGCGCAGCAGTGGCTGCGTTCCCGGATCAGGATGTTGTTGCAAGACCATGATGACAACTGAGTCGGTTTCCCCTCGTGCTTAACCAAGTATTCACCCTCTGCATCGTAAGCCTGACTTACTTGAAAACGATGGCCGAAATCGAGCGACAACTTGAAACGCATCGCGGCTTCGATGCTCAAGCGCTAGTCGAAGCCGTTCACCAGGTCTGTCCTTACTCCAGTTCGTCTGCCCGTACCCGTTTAACTCACCCCACCCAAGTAGGAATTGAATATGAACACTGTTGGCAAAACGCTCGCTGGCTCGCTCCTCGCGCTGTCAATCGGTAACGCCCTCGCAGCAACTGACACCGGCGTCGAGCACAACACTCAGGCGTTCCTCGACGCACTGAACACCGGTGGCGGCAAGCCAATCGAGCAGCTTTCGCCAAAGGATGCCCGCGCGGTACTGACCGGGGCTCAAGCTGGGGTCAAGCTGACTCTGCCCAAGGCCGATGTCAGCCAGAAAACCATCTCGGTCGATGGGCAAGACATCAGTCTGACCATCGTGCGTCCAGCCGGCGTGAAAGGCACCTTGCCTGTATTCATGTACTTCCACGGCGGTGGCTGGGTGCTGGGCGACTACCCGACCCATGAGCGTCTGGTTCGAGATCTGGTAGCCGGCTCAGGTGCGGTGGCGGTGTTCGTCAACTACACTCCTTCACCTGAAGCGCACTATCCGACCGCGATCAACCAGGCCTATGCGGCGACTAAATGGGTGGCCGAGCACGGCAAGGAAATCAATGTTGACGGCAAGCGCCTGGCCGTAGCGGGTAACAGCGTCGGCGGTAACATGGCGGCCGTCGTCAGCCTGATGGCCAAGGACAAAGGCACTCCAACGATCAAATACCAGGTGCTGCTGTGGCCGGTGACTGATGCTAACTTCGATACCGGGTCTTACGGCCAGTTCGCCGAGGGTCATTTCCTCACCCGCAACATGATGAAGTGGTTCTGGGACAACTACACCAGCGATCCGAAGCAACGTGCCGAGATCTACGCCTCGCCGCTGCGTGCATCACTGGATCAATTGAAGGGCTTGCCGCCCGCGCTGGTACAAAGCGCCAGTGCCGACGTACTGCGTGACGAAGGCGAAGCCTACGCTCGTAAGCTGGACCAGGCGGGTGTTCCGGTCACGGCGGTGCGCTACAACGGCATGATTCACGATTTCGGTCTGCTGAACGTAGTCAGCCAGGTACCTGAAGTGCGGTCCGCGATGCTGCAGGCTTCGCAAGAGCTCAAGCTTCATTTGAAGTGACCACGATTTATTGCGCTGGGATGAACACCATGAACGGGTAACCGCACACCACCACCGAAGAAGCCCGATCATTGAGTCGGGCCTCTTCGTATCCGGCGTTATAGAAGCACCCTGATCATTAATCATCGACGCTTGATCATAATTGTTAGTTTTGCTTCATAGCCTCTGAAGATTACATAAGTTCTCTGAAAGGGGAGGTTGCTTCTAAAATCACCGGTAGCGTTTTGATCAGTGGCGGTGTTCGCCGAGCCGCTAACCCATTGACCGGCAAGAGGTGAACATGGCTCAGACTTTGAAGGTGAACGGAACCGTACATACTGTTGATGTCGATGACGACACCCCGTTGCTATGGGTTCTGCGAGATGTGCTCGGCATGACGGGCACGAAATTCGGTTGTGGCATGGCTTTGTGCGGTGCGTGCACGGTTCATATGAATGGCGTGGCAGTGCGCTCCTGCGTATTGCCGGTGAGTGCCGCTGCCCAAGCCGAAATCACCACCATCGAGGCGGTCGGCGAGACCATCGCCGGAAAGAAAATCCAGCAGGCCTGGCAGGCCCTGGAAGTTGTGCAATGCGGTTACTGCCAGTCCGGGCAGATTATGTCCGCCAGCGCCTTGCTGGCGAGCAATTCCAACCCGAGTGATAGCGATATTGATAACGCCATGTCGGGGAATATCTGTCGTTGCGGTACTTATGTGCGAATTCACGCCGCGATTAAACAGGCCGCCGGGCAGGCGACGTTCATCAAGGTGGGGGCATGAGCATGAAGCTTGATACCGCGACCGTCTCCCGACGAGCGTTTCTGAAAATCGGTGCGGCCAGCGGCGGTGGGCTACTGCTGAGTCTTGCGCTGCCAGGCGCAATCGGTGACGCCATCGCCACTGAAACCACCGCGTTCGAGCCCAATGCTTTTATCCGTGTTGATCGACAAGGAAAGGTCACGTTCACCATTGCCCAAGTTGAGATGGGGCAGGGCACCTATACCTCGATTCCGGTACTGATCGCCGAGGAGATGGCGGTGCGGCTCGACCAAGTCGTCATCGATCACGCTCCCGCCGACGACAAGCTCTACTCCAATCCGCTGCTGGGTTTTCAAGTCACCGGCGGGTCGACTTCGATCCGCAGTGCCTGGGAGCCGTTGCGCCAGGCGGGTGCCACGGCACGCACGTTATTGATCGAGGCCGCCGCGTTGCAATGGGGGGTTGCGCCCAGCGGTTGCACGGCGCGCGACGGGGTGGTTCATCATCAGGCCAGTCAGCGAACCCTGGCATACGGTGACCTGGTCGAGAGAGCCGCGACTTTGCCGGCGCCGGGAAAAGTCGCGTTGAAAACCCCGGAACAGTTTCAGTTGATTGGGCTGACCAGCCAGCGTACCGATTCGCCGGGCAAGATAAATGGCACGGCGTTGTATGGCATCGATGCCCGGCCGGACGGGGTCAAGGTCGCGGCGGTCATGGCTTGTCCGGTCATCGGCGGCACCCTCGCCAGTGTCGATGATCGTGCGGCCATGGCGGTCAGCGGCGTGCTGCGGGTCCTTCGGATCGAGAATGCGGTGGCAGTGGTGGCCGAGCACATGGGCGCGGCACGCAAGGCGCTGGCCATGCTCGATATCAAATGGAACGAAGGCGCCAACGCGCAATACGCCACGGCGCAAATGCTCACGGCGATCGAGCAGGCTTCACAGTCGAGCGGTGCAGTGGTGCGCAACGTTGGCGATGCCGAGCAGGCGCTGATGCACGCCAACAAGAAATTCGAGGCGGTCTATCAGGTGCCCTTTTTGGCCCATGCCTGTATGGAGCCGATGAACTGCACGGTGCATGTCCGCGCGCAAGCTTGCGACCTGTGGTTGGGGACTCAAGTGCCGTCCCGCGTGCAAGCCGTGGCCGCGCAACTGACCGGGTTGGCCGAGACTCAGGTTCAGGTGCACAACCATCTGTTGGGGGGTGGCTTTGGCCGCCGCCTGGATGTGGATTTTGTCGTACAGGCGGTCGCCTTTGCCAAGCAGGTCACGTTCCCGCTCAAGGTTATTTGGTCCCGCGAGGAAGACACCCGTCACAGCACCTTGCGCCCCTATCATTTCAATCACCTGAGTGCCGGGCTGGATGCGCAGGGGCGGCCAACGGTCTGGACCCATAAAGTGACAGGTTCCTCGATTCTCGCCCGTTGGTTGCCGGCGCGTTTCGCCAACGGCATCGACGGCGATGCGACTCGTGACCCCAGCGGCCCCTATGATTTTCCCAACATCGCCGTCAGCTACATCCGGCATGAGCCGCCAGCGGGCATCATCACCGGTTTCTGGCGGGGCGTCGGGCATACGCAAAACGTGTTTATGGTCGAAGGGTTTATTGATGAACTGGCCGCCAGTGTCGGCCAGGATCCAGTGGCCTATCGCCTGGCACTGCTGGACAAGCATCCTCGCGCGCGCAAAGTGCTGGAGGCCGTTGCGCAAAAGTCGGGATGGGCAACCCCTTTGGAAAAAGGCCGGGGCCGGGGTGTCGCGCTGACGTTCTGCTTCGGTACCTATGCCGCTCAAGTGGCGGAGGTGAGTGTCGATCAAGGTGGGCAGGTGAGCGTGCACAAGCTGACTTGCGTGGTGGATTGTGGTCGATCCATCGTTCCCGACAGCGTCGTGGCACAGATGCAGGGTGGGGCCATTTTTGGTCTGAGTGCCGCGTTGTTCGGCAACATCACGTTCAAGGACGGGCGAATCGAACAGGGCAATTTTGACACCTATCGTGTGTTGCGGATGAATGAGACGCCTGTCATCGAAACGCACCTGCTCGACAGCAATGAAACACCCGGCGGGATCGGTGAAGTGTCCACGGTGATGATTGCGCCGGCGGTGGTGAATGCGGTGTTTGCGGCGACGGGCAAGCGGTTGCGCAAGCTGCCTGTCGATGCCAGTCAACTGGCAAGTGCCTGAGTCGGAATAACCCTCTGAAAAGCGCTGCGCACTCAGTTTGAAGCTGTGATGCGTAGCGCTGAATCGTGGACTGGACGTTCCCGCCACTTCAACATCTGGCCGCTGTGCTCATTGGGCACCGCGGTCACTCATTATCGATGATCCTGAAGGATGATCAGGCGCACGCCTTGAGCGACGTACACCTGGGTGGGCATGGGTTATTTGGTTTTCAGGCCATAGGTTTTGTTGGCAAAGGAAGCGATTGCATCCGCCATGGCTTGAGGTTGTTCGGGAGCCATGGCGTGGCCGGCCTTTTTCAGTACGACTACCGAAACCCGGTCCCCGAGCATGTTCTTCAGTACCTGTGAGAAGCGGCGAGGCGCAACGGCGTCATCCTCGCCCTGCAGGTCAAGAATCGGTGCTTTGCCAGCGGCAAAATAGTCGTCCACCGGCGTGGTATTGCGCGCGTGGGATTCCGCTTCGTGTGTCGCTTCGTGCCAGCCGTCGAGCCAACCAGTCGGATCATTGCCTGGCGCAAAGAACGCTTGCTTGAGGTAGATCAGGCGCTGCTCCTTGGACAGGGACAGGTCGCCGGCACCGTCGATGGCCTTGCGCATTTCCGGGCTGATGGGCTTTTCTGTCGAACCCGGTGGTACCTTGCCAGCCGAAGCGGATGCCAACACCACACCGCGTACCAGGTCTGGACGATCAGCGGCCAGCTGACGCGCCGGGAAGTTCCCCCAGGCGTGACCGACGACCACTACTGGCCCAGACTTTTCATGTTCGACGACGGCGGCCACGTCTTTGGCAAAATCATGAACGGAGAGGTTTTCCATCGGACCGACGCTTTTGCCGATGCCGCGCGGTTCAGGGCGTACCACCCGGAAACCCTTAGCCTGCAGGTCCGCCGCGACCTGGTCGTAATCACGTCCCGAGCGACCAAGGGAAGGCAGCATGACAATGACGGGGCCCTTACCTTGGGACGTTACGTCGATCTGTACGTTGTCGTACTTGATCACTTCCTGTTGCAGGGCAGGGCTGGCAAATGCGCTGGCGCAGGCTGTCAGGATGGCCGCCGCGCAGAGGTTCAATGCGAATTTTTTCATTGTTATTCTCCAGTGTTGTTGAACATTCAAAGGGTCTTGCCGGGTTCCAGGCCGCTCTCTTCAAGCAACTGAATGGCCGGCTTGCTGGTCAGGTACTCGATGAAAGATTTGGCTGCGGCCGCTTGAGTCGATTGTTTGGCCACCACTGCCGTGAACAGGCTGATCTTTTGTACCTTGTCGGGTAGCGGGCCGACGAAGTCGACACCGGGGGTGACTTTCAACTCGCTGACCTGCTGCATGCCCAGTTCGGCATCGCCGCGAGCCAAGGCTGTCCCTACCAGCTCCTTGCCTTCGATCACCACGCTTTTCGATTTCATCTGTTCGCTGATGCCGAGCTCATTGAACAGGGTCGTCGAGATGTAGGCGCCGCTGGCGCCTTGCGAATAGGCGACCCGCTTGGCGTTGAGCAGTGACTGACGCAGAGCATCCACCGTTGAAATATCGGGCTTTGGCTGGCCTTTGGGTACGCCAACTCCGATCCGAGAAGAGGCAATCTGGGTCCGCGTGGTCATTTCGAATGAGCCAGTACCCGAGAGTTGGTCCAGTGTTTCGGCGGCCATGATCGCCAGATCCATGGGCTCTTTGTGCAACACCCGCTGTGGGATCGATTCCGGCGATTCGCCCATCGATGGGCCCCAACTGATCAGCAGCTTGTTGCCGCTGGCTTTCTCGTAGGCTGGCTGCAGGTGTTGCATGGCGCCCTTGAGTGCGCCGGTGGCAATGATATGCAACTCGGCTGCCTGCAGTTGGGAACTGACGGCAAGCAGACCGCTAAGACTTGCGAATGCCATCAGCGACGCTTTTGTTGTTTTTTTCACGACGGTACCTTTTTTTTGGGGGAGCAGATCAGTGGGTTTCAGCGATACAGGGTGTTTGGATTGGTGCGCAGAACTGCCTGCGCGACCGCGGGGTCGGCACAGGTCTGGAGCACGAAGTCCAGCAACAGAGTGTCGTCGGGTACCTGGCCCTTGACGTTCGGATGTGGCCAGTCGGAACCCCAGATCGTCCTGTCCGGGGCGCATTCGAGGAAACGCCGAGCCCAGGACAGACCTTGTGGCCAAGGACCTGCCGCGCCTTGCATGGCGCGGTCGATGCCTGACACCTTGATCCAGCGATCCGGTCGTTTCAGGTGCTGTTCCAGTGCCTGGAGCGAGGCTTCTTCGACCGGTTTGCTCAGGTCCAGGCGCGCCAAATGGTCGATGACCAGTGGCGTGCGCAAAGTTTTCCAGGCGTCGAGCACGCTCAGCAGAACGTCAATTTCGCCGTGCAGAAGTACGTGCCAACCCAAGGCGGCGACGCGCTCGGCAAGTCGACGCAGATACTTTGGGTCACGGTTGCCGGGTAGATGTCCCATCAAGTTGAAACGGATGCCTCGCAGTCCTCCCTCATGCAGCGCCTGGAGCTGATCATCGGTGGTGGTGTGGTCGATCAACCCGATGCCACGATATCGCCCGTTGCTGGCGGCAATGGCGCAGAGGATGGCGCAATGGTCGGTGCCATAGGGCGCGGCCTGCACCAGCACCCCGTGTTCGATGCCCAGGCTTCGATGCCGTTCAAGCAACGCCTCGAACGGCGCGGGCGCGGGGTGGTAGGCGGCATTGGCCGGTAGCGGGAATTGATCCCACGGACCGTAGATGTGGGTATGGCAATCCCACGCGCCTGCTGGAAGGAGTGTGTGCATGGTCATCCGCTCGAATCAGGAAAAGTCCTGCCCATGAAGGCGGGGCGTACAGGTCAGTCGCAGCGAGCGGTCATGCCGCCGTCGACGACGATTTCGGTACCGGTAACAAAACGGGATTCGTCGCTGGCCAGAAATAGCGCCGCGTTGGCGGTATCCCGGCCATCGCCCATGAAGCCCAGGGGGATTCGTGCCAGACGGCTATCGAGCAGCTTGTCGATGTCTCCGCCGGTACGTTGCCCGGCCAGGCGTGCTTCCACCATCGGGGTATGCAATTGGCCGGGGACGACGGTGTTCACGCGGATGCCTTTCTTGGCGTATTCGACCGCTGTCACTCGTGAAAGCTGAATCACACCGGCCTTGCTGGCGGCATAGGCCACTTGCGCCGAACCGGTCCAGCGGATGCCGGAAGTCGAGGCGGTGTTGATGATCGAGCCACTGCCCTGAGCTTCCATGATGGGCAGCACATGCTTGCAAGTCAGGTAGACGCTCTTGAGGTTCAAGGCGATCTGCGCGTCCCATTTTTCCTCGTCCAGCGCCACGGCGCCGCCGGCTGAAGAACCACCTACGTTATTGACCAGAATGTCCACCCGCCCATAGGTCTGCTTGCAGGTAGCGACCATCGCGGCGACGGATTCACTGTTGGTGACATCGCAGGCGAGCGATACGACGTCCCCGCCGATGTCCTTGATGCGACGGATGGTTTCCTCCATGGCATCGAGGCTCTTGTCGACCGCGAAGATTTTGGCGCCGGCCTGGGCGAACAATACTGCCACGGCGCGGCCATTGCCCCAGCCAGGTCCCACGCAACCAGCGCCAGTGACGATGGCCACCTTACCTTGCAGGCGGGTGTTCGAAGTATTGAGTTCAGTCATGCTTGCATCCTCAGGAAAGACGGGTAGGCAGTTCAGGGGCCACGCCAGCCGGTGGTGGCACCTCAAACACCTTGATGGTCATGGAAATCAGCGTGTAGTAGCCGGCGATGCCCACCAGATCGACCACGACGGTTTCGCCCAGTACGCGGCTGATGTCCTGATACAGGTGGTCGTCGACCTGGCGTGTGTCATGCAACTGGCGGATGAAGGCGTACACCAAGGCTTCGTCTTCGTGCTCGAAAGCGGGTTGCCGGTCATCGCGAATGGCATCGATCACGGCAGGGGACAGACCGGCCTCCAGGGCGAATGGCTTATGGGCGGCCCACTCGTACTCGGCCAGCCAGTGGCGGCCGAGCAGTAGGATGGCCAGCTCCGAAAGGCGTGGCTCCAGGCTACTGTCGTAACGGCAGTAACGACCAAGGTTCTGTGCGCATTGAGCCAGCTCCGGGCGGTGCAGCCAGAGGGCGAGTGGCCCACGCACGCCTTTGCGCGGACCCGTCGCGATGGCGTCGTAGATGACTTGCTGGGCTTGACTCAGATGGGCGGGGTCTATCGCTTTCAACCGATTCATGGTCGGATTCCTGATCAAAGATTCTGGGAGTGGGGCTGGCGGCTCGCGCCAGGTGGCACGGCGTTCTTGGACGGTGCACGCAGCAAGCTCTTGCCGGCACTGCGCCCTGTCTCGCGTTTGAAGGCATCGACATCGAAAGCGCCTTCCCAGCGAGCGATGGCGTACACGGCAATGGTGTTGCCGACGATGTTCACCAACGCGGTTGCCGTGGCCATCATCCGGTCAATACCAAACAACAGGCCCAAACCACCCAGGGGCAGGCTTTGCACCGATTGCAGGGTGGCCGCCAGTTTGATGAAGGCGCCGCCGGCCACCGTAGTACCGCCCTTGGAGGTCAGGCTGAGAATCGCCAGTAGGCCGATCTGCTGCCAGAGCGAAAAGGGCGTGTCGGTGGCCTGGGCAACGAAGCCGATGGCGACGGCCATGTAGAGAGAAGTGCCGTCCAGGTTGAAGCTGTAGCCGGCCGGCAGCACAAAGCCCACCACCACCTCGTCACAGCCCGTGCGCTTGAGTTTTTCCAGCAGCCTGGGGAAGGCCACTTCACCAGAGGCGGTGCCCAGTACCAGCAGTATTTCCTCGCGGATGACTTTCAGCACGGTCCAGAACGGCAGGCCAATGGACCAACTGATAGTCCCCAGCACTCCGAACACGAAGAACAGCGAGGCTGCGTAATAGACGGCAATCAACTTCAGCAGGTAGAGCAGAGTCGCGCCACCGTAACTGCCCACAGCCGCGGCCATGGCACCAAAGGCACCCAGCGGAGCCAGTTTCATGATGAAACCCAGCATTTTGAACAACACGGTTTGGGCTTCGTCGAGTCCCTTGACGATCAACGAGTCTGGGCCGGCGACTCGGTTGATCGCCATTCCGGCCAGCATCGAAATGATCAGCACCTGAATGATGTCGCCCTTGGCGAAGGCATCTACCAGGGTGTGTGGGATAAGGCCTAACAGATAGTCGACCACCGAAATACTGCCGGCACTCGCCGTGGCCTTGATGGCTTCCGCCGATTCGTTGAGGTTGCCGGCATGCAGTCCGGCACCGGGCTGAACCAGGTTGACCAACACCAGACCGACGACCATCCCCAAGGTGCTGACCACTTCAAAGTACAGCAGGGATTTCATGCCCAGGCGGCCAAGCTTGCGCATGTCCTTGACGTGTGCGAGGCCGTGCACCAGGGTGAAAAACACGATGGGCGCCAGCATCATTTTCAGCAGCGCGATAAAGGCCTGGCCGAGGGGCTTCATGGCGATCGCCCAACTGGGCGCCAACAGCCCTAGCAACACGGCCGCTACCAGTGCGACCAGTACTTGTACATGCAGCTTCTTCAAATGTTTCATCGGTAGTCCTCGCCCCGGTGGGCGTCATTATTTTTGTAGGCGGGCACAGGTTGTTCGGAGGGTTCTCCAGGCAATCAACGGCAATAGGGGAGGTAAAGATTGAAGTGTGTACAACCCACATCGAGTGGTCGTCGCATGGCGTCCAGAGCGCTTGACTGAATGCAGTAATCGAAGGTCGCAACCAGGTACAGGCTGCGTCCCTGGTCAATTGAGGGCGCGAGGTTTTCACCCCACTGCAGCGTTAATACACCAGCAATCGTGTTGATCTGGGCGTCAACGGCACGGATAAAGTTTTCCATGTCGACGTGAGCGGGCATGTTCCAGCTCATTAACAGGAGGGAGGCGACGTGGCCTGGACGACGCGCTTCGGCGCAGGTCCTGAGTACGATCCGCTGACGACCGACGGTTCTGGGCAAGATGCGACGGCTCCAGGGTGTGGAACGTGCGCCCGATACACTCAGGTACTGCGCGGTCTTCAACACGTCTTCGTTCTCCAGCTCATAGAGCGCCAGATAGCGTGGCCAGCCTTCGCTGCACACCCAGCGCTGGCCGCCGAGAAAACCGGGCAGCGTCAGGCGCTGTGGGAAGTGCTCGGTGTCATACCAGTCGTTGAACTCCTCTTCCTGAGAGGCGGGAGGTTGCATCAGCACAAGCAACAGCGCGCCGTTCATGATGGGATTGTCGCGAGTGGGCAGGGCGGTACGACTGAAGTCAGGCATTTGGAGTTATTCATTGTTGTTCTCCTATTTGTGTTCAGCATAGAGAACCCTAAAAAACTAGACAAAAACCTTTTATTGATAGCAATCTATGCTTTAAAAGCATGGGGTTTGAGTCGTGGATATTCGAGAGTTGCGTTCGTTCGTTCAAGTGGCACATGCGGGCAGCTTCAGCCGGGCAGCACGCGATCTGTATATCGCCCAACCGGCACTTAGCCGTCAGATCGCCAAGCTTGAAGACCAGCTCAATGTCACGTTGCTGACCCGTCATGGTCGCGGTGTCGAGTTGACGGCTGCTGGCGCGCGGCTGTTGGAGCGCGCTGAAATGATGCTCCACTACCTGCAGGAAACCACCGATCACGTGCGCAACAGTGCACAGGAGGAGCGTGGGCATCTGGCAATCGGTCTTCCCCCGGCAATCGGCGCGGTAATCGGTCCGCAGCTGATCAGGAGCTTCCGCGAACTGTGGCCCAAGGCCTCGTTACATGTACGCGAAGGGCTCAGCAGCTATTTGCAGGAGTGGGTTCTGGATGGACGGGTGGACTTGGCAGTGGTCTATAACCAACCGTTGCTTGAAGCCTTTGACGTGCGGCCGCTGTTCAGCGAGCCCATGGTGGTAGTCGGCCCCGTTGGCGAACCGGCCCGCGCGTTTCGTATCCATGAATTGGCGGATCTGCCGTTGATCATGCCGAGCCTGCCGCACAGTAACCGACGGTTGGTCGAACAGGCCGCCGTGCAGAATGGTGTCAGGTTGAAAATTGAAGTGGAAGTGGACAGCGTGGATCTGACCAAGCGCCTGGTTCAGGCGGGGCTCGGCTACTCGATCCTGGCCAACGCGGCTGTGCAGGATGAAATTGCGCAGAAAAAGCTGGTCGCCCATTCCATCGAGCGTCCTGCTATTCGTTCCACTGTGACCTTGACGACGCTGCGTGAACGTCGTACCAGCCGGCTGGCCGCCAGTTGGGAGACGCTGTTGATCACCCACCTCAAGTTTCTGGTGACTCAGGGGGCCTGGAAGGATGCTGCTGTTTGGCTGGCGCCTGACGAGTGATCAGGGGCAAGGCTGGCGACCTCTATCGTCGGCCTTGTATGCCCAGCTGGCATGAGTACGTATGGTCTAAAGGTCTTGGTCGGAGGGGAGGCTGCTGGCATATGCTCGGCCGCGTCGAATCTCAAAAAACCAATAACGGACGACTCATGACAACAATGACCTGCCCACAGGGCCGCCTGCGTAGCGATGTGGAGTCGAGTGCCTGCCATCGCGCGTCGGTACGATGGTTCCCGATTGGCTATCGCCTGTTTCGTTAACTACCTGGATCGCACCAACAGCGGTTTTGCCAGCGGTATTTTCTACATCGGTTACTGCTTGTTCGAAGCGTTCAGCAAACTTTAATTGTTTGCTGACGTCGACTTGAACAGCGCTGGCTATTTTTCAAGGTATCAAAGCGTCCTTATTCGATTGGTCTGCGGCGGGAGAGTATTGCCCGCTGTTTGCTTGTGTCGAAGCTCTTTGTCCGACACCCGCTTTCGCCGTTGTCTGCTTGTTCGCTACTGCGCATCAGAGCTATTCAGTTTCAGCACAATAAAAATAGTAATAACTAGAGGTCCACACGTTGAAAAAATCCACACTGGCACTGGCGGTGATCGCCGCTGCACTGGCTCAACAATCAATTGCCGCCGGTTTTATTGAAGACAGCAAGGCCACTCTGGGGCTGCGTAACTTCTACATCAACAACGATAACCGTGACTCCGATGCCGGTATGCCGAAGGTCAAGGCCGGTGGTGTCCAGAGCTATCAATCCGAGTGGGGTCAAGGTTTCGATCTGCGCCTCACGTCCGGTTTTACCCAGGGCACCGTTGGTTTCGGCGTTGACGCCATCGGTCTGTTGGGCATCAAACTGGACTCTAGCGAAGCCAAGCACGGTAACCCGACCGGAGCACTCTCTGGTGGTAACGTCTTCCCAACCCAAGGTAACGAAGCGGTTGACGATTTCGCCAGTCTGGGCCTGACTGCCAAAGCCAGGATTTCGCAAACCGAACTTCGTCTGGGCACCTTGATGCCTAAAAACCCGGTGATCGTCACCAACGACAGTCGTTTGGTTACTCAGACCTTCCAGGGTGGCCAAATCCAATCGAACGATATCAAAAATCTGACTCTGACCGCGGGCCAGCTCGAACATGCCAAAGGGCGTAACTCCACCGACGACAAGGGCTTGTCTATTGCGGGGGCCAACGGCGGCTCCAACTACGACAAGGCCACGTTCAGCAATAAGTTCTACTATGGTGGTGCCGACTACAAGTTCACCAAAGATCTGACCGCCTCGTATTACTTCGGCGAGCTGAAAAATTTCTACCAGCAGAACTTCCTGGGGCTGGTGCACAACGGGTCTATCGGTCCTGGCGTACTGAAAAGTGACCTGCGCTACTATCGCAGTCGAGATGACGGCGCCAACCGCTCTGAACCTGACTACTTCACCAGCGGTTACTACCCGGACAACAGCGGCCTGTCCACGCTGACCAAAGGAAAGGTGGACAACAACCTGTACAGCGGCCTGTTTTTATACTCGGTTGAAGGTCACACCTTCGGTGGTGGCTATCAGTACAGCAACGGCAAAAGTGATTTTCCGTGGTTGAACCAGGGGGACGGCGCGTCCACCAGTACCATCAACGATATACAGATCCAAAAATTTCTCCGCGCCGGTGAGCGTTCCTGGCAGGGTCGTTACTCGTACGACTTCGCTAAGCTCGGTATTCCGGGCTTGACCGCTGGCATCATCTACGTGCGTGGCAGCAACATCGACACTGTCGGCAAGGTCGGAGCAACCCAGGCCTCTCTGCTGGGCACTGGCACCAGCGAGTGGGAGCGGGACATGAGCATGTCTTATGTGATTCAGGAAGGCGCGCTGAAAAATCTGGGCTTCACCTGGAAAAATGCCATGTGGCGTAACAACATTCCAGGTCAGCGTGATCAGGACGAAAACCGTCTGATCGTCAGTTATTCACTGCCGCTGTTTTAAGGCTTTTCTGCCATTGCGTGCCCCGTAATACCTGGTCGCTCCCCCAACATAGGTATCCATGCCTGATCGGCCTCCTCGACAAGGAGGACCGAGCCGATTTTTTATTTTCTCAGGGTATGCCTGTTCGGCATGGATACCTATGGTCTAAAGGTCTTGGTCGGGGGGGACACCATTGGCATATGCTCGCCCGCGTCGAATTTCGAAAAATAATCACGGCAGACTCATGACAGCCGCGCCTCTCAATTCGGCATTTTTCCCGGCGCCATCTTTTTCCTGTCGCTGTGGTTCCTTGCTCATTACCGAGCCCGAATGATGACCTGGTTTCTGTTTGCGATTCCCTCGTCATCCGTTTTGGGCGGGCCCATGACTACCCCGCTATGACAGGCAGGTCATCGCTTTCGATCTGACCTGTCTTTAACGATCTATCACCCCAACGAAAAAAAAGAGTGAGTGTCCTATGCGCCTAAGCCTGAAGGCCAAAGTCCTGTCTATCGCAGTATTACCGGTTTTACTGTTTGCGCTGGTAATCAGTCTGACGACAGTTCTAATGCTCCAACAGCAGGCGAAAAAAGAGGTCGAAGAGACTCGGCAACGCCTTCTTGGAGAGGCCAGGTTGACGTTGAAAAGTTACATCGACGTGGCGCTCACCACGATTAAACCGCTGTATGACGCTGCCGCCTCAGGTGACCAGGCCGCTCGCGCCGAGGTGATCAAACTGCTGTCAAACATTACTTATGGCAAGGACGGTTATTTCTTCGGTCTTGACTCCGAGACCATTCGCCTGTTCAAGGGCCTTAGCCCGGTGGGCGTGGGCCAAAGTTTTAAGGACGACCACGACTCTAATGGGGTGTATGTCAACCGGGAGCTGGTGAGAGCTGCCAAGTCCGGTAGTCACTATGTGGAGTACAACGCCGCACAACCTGGCAGCGATGTGAGGGTCCCGAAACTGGGCTACAGCGAGTACCTGCCTAAATGGGACATGATTATTGGCTCGTCGGTCAATATCGGTGGTATCGACGCTCAGGTGGCGGCGGTTGAGGCCAAGGTACACGAGCGTCTGCAGGAGGTACTACTGAGCATTCTGGGCATCGCGGTGGTGTTGCTGGTGGTGATTGCCGTTGTGGGCATGCTCATGGCCAATACGATTCTGCGACCGCTGAATCTGATGAAAGCCAATCTGGATGACATCGCGGCGGGCGAGGGTGACCTGACCCGCCGTCTGGCAATCACCAGCCAGGATGAGTTGGGCGAGTTGGCCGGTTCGTTCAACCGCTTTGTCGACAAGATCCACGGCCTGGTTCGGCAGATCACCGAGATGACTACACAACTGACCGGGCTGGTGAGCCAGGTGTCCGATCAGGCCCATCGTTCCGAGCAGGCCATGGAGCGTCAGCGCCACGAGACCGATCAGGTGGCCACTGCCATCAACGAAATGTCCTCGGCGGCGCAGGAAGTGGCCCGCAGTGCCCAGGGCGCGGCGGTAGCTGCCCAGCAGACCGACGAAGAGGGACAGACCGCCAAGCGGGTGGTGGACGGAAGCATTCGGCAGATTCATGCCTTGGTCAGCGATATTCGCACCAGCGGGACCTCATTGGACAGTTTGCAGACGGACGTCTCGTCGATTGTCAGCGTACTGGATGTGATCCGCTCGATCGCCGAACAGACCAACCTGTTGGCGCTCAACGCGGCCATCGAAGCGGCCCGGGCTGGTGAGGCCGGTCGTGGTTTCGCGGTGGTGGCCGACGAGGTCCGAGCGTTGGCTAGCCGAACCCAGCAGAGCACCCAGGAAATTCAGGGCATGATCGACCGTTTGCAGCAGGGTACGCGTAAGGCCGTGGAAGCCATGCGCCGCTCCAGCGATGCGGGCGACGGTACGTCGGCCCAGGCCAATGAAGCCGGTGTCTCGTTGGACACCATGGCGCAATTGATCAGCACCATCAATTCGATGAACGCTCAGATTGCCAGCGCCGCGGAAGAGCAAACGGCTGTAGCCGAAGAGATCAACCGCAGCGTGCAACAAATCGCGATGGCGGTGGACAACGTGGCCGATGAGACCCAACTGGGCGCTCAGACGTCTCGCAGCCTAGCGGACCTCGGGCAGCGGTTGGAACAGTTGGTGGGGCAGTTCCGGATTTGATGCCGCGCTGTCGGTAGGCAAATGGCTTGTCAATTGAGGGTACACAGAGGGGTAGAAAAATCTTATAACTTAAAATTTTCCCTTATGTTCAGCGATAAAGGGAAAGGTTCGATTCCGGCTTCGCCATCTTGCATTCCATAGAACGCTTACAAGTGCTCTGGAGTCCCCGAAAAACCTGCCGTCTGGCGGGTTTTTCGTTTTGGCGATCTGTCGGATTCCAGGGCACTTTCAGATACGGCTGTTCGGCTGGCTCGCGTCAGGTAACGGGCCACAAACGCACTGGGTGACGATGCGCATCACCCAGTGTGCCAGCTTTTACAGAATGTTCAGCGGGTAGCTGATGATCACCCGATGCTCATCGCTGTCACGTTGGGTGGACACTCCGGTACGCAGTGAGGCGCGGCGCAGGGCGATGCTCAGATCCTTGAACGGCCCTTGCTGGATGACATAACTCAGTGTCAGGTCATCTTCCCACTCTTTTTTGTCGCCAGTGGGGGTGCGAATGTTCGAGCCGCTTTCGGACACGCCGAGAAAACTTAACCCGGGAATTCCGACGGCCGCGAAGTCATAGCCGTAACGAACCTGCCAGGTGGTTTCCCCGGCGCGCTGGAACTTGCCGATCATCGACTCCGTCATGAAGTAAGCGGTCGAGCCGTCACCCTGGTTCAACCAGACGGCGTCGCTGGCGCCACTGACCTGCTGCAGGCCGATGGCGAAGGTATGGCCACTGACCAGGTAGGTGAATTGCGCGCTGCTCAGGCGGCTGTCGACTTTGCCTTTGGTCACGCCGTTGCCGTAGTAGCCAAAAGTGTAGAAATCAGGGTCATGGCCGTTGGCGCCATCGGAGCGGTTATCGAAATGACGCAGGTCGGTGCGAAGGGTCCCGGGACCGACTTGCCAATCGTATTTGAGGCCGAGGAAGTTCTGTTTGTAGAAGTCCTGGAGGTTGCCGTAGTAGTACTGCAAGGTCAGGTCTTTGGTCGCTTTGTAATCCACGCCAGCGTAATAGAACTTATTGACGAACTCGCCGGTCAGCGCGTTATTCGCACCAGGAATGGACATACCCATCTCGTGAGTGACACCGCGACCTTTGACATGGTCCAACTGACCGAGAACGAAGGTGAAGTTCTCCAGGTCCCTGGATTGGATCTGCCCGCCGTTGAACGTTTGCTGCAGCAAGCGGTCAGTGGACATCACCACCGGCAGCATCGGCACCAAGGTGCCGTATTTCAGTTCGGTATTGGAAATCTTTGCTTTGGCGGTCAGGCCCAGGCTGCCGAACTCGTCGACCGCTCGGCCATTATCGGTGGGGAAAACGTTACCGGTGAAGGTATTACCTTGCGGGTTGTAATGCCGTCCTTTGCCGGAGTCCAGACGTATACCCCACATACCGATGGCATCCATGCCGAATCCGACCGTGCCTTGAGTGAAGCCGGACTGAAAGTTGGCGATGAAGCCCTGACCCCATTCCTGGGTGTAATTGGGGGCGGCGGCACCACTGCGGTTGTCGGCATTACTGAAAAAATTGCGGGCCAGTACGTTGAGCTTGCTGTCTTCTACAAACCCAGCGGCATAACCCTGTTGAGCGATGATCAGGCCGCAAATGCCGGCCACTACTTTAGGTGCGCGATTGAAAAGCTCCATCGGAGTCATCCCCATGATGTTGTCGAGTGTTGTGAGAGGGCAGTCAAAGGCGGCAGCAAAGGTTTTTATTGTTTTTCAGGAGCAGCAGTGGTCGGTGTGACGTTCAGTCTCACCGGCGGCAAACGGTGCAGAATAAATAGCGCCAGTACGCCGATACCTGCGCATAGCAATAGGCCGACACCCACCGATTGGGCCAGTGCGTCCCGTGCCAGGTTGAGCCATTGGGGGGGCTCAAGACGGGCGGGGAGAGGGTGCAAGAGTGCCTGCGGGTCGAAGTACTCCCTCAGCCCTTCAGTCTGTCCCTGAGCGATAAACAGACGTTGCAGGTTGGCGCTGTACAGCAGGTTGACCAGAACACCCATGCTGGCGGTTCCGAGTAACCCGCCGACCAGTCGCAAGGACTGGGTCAGCGCGGTAGCAATCCCCAGGAACTGGCGCTCGGCGAGGGTTTGGGTGAAGACGGTCAGGTTCAACAGGATGAAACCCAACCCCAGCCCCGCCAGCAATATCAGGCTGAGCAGGCGGTTGAACGACGCGTCACGCCCGGCCATGGCCAGACCAATGCAGGCCAGCAGCAGTGCTACAAAACCAAACAGCGGCAACAGGTTCGGATTGCGCAGGCGGGTGACGATGCGCCCGTTGACGATCGCGCCGAGGGTAATGCTCAGCGCCAGCGGTGTAATCAGCAATCCTGCATCCTGCGGTGAATACCCATAGCTGCCTTGCAGCAACAACGGCAGGTAAAACAGCAACGAAAACATGATCGCGCCGGCCGCCATCGACAACAGAAACAACAGGCGCATGCTCGGTAGTCTGAGCAGTGCCGAGGGCAACAGCGCATGAGGGCAGCGCCGCTCCCAGAACCACAACGCGACGGTCGCTGCCACACCGCTCAATCCGAGTGCCAGACTCAACGTCAAGCTGGAATGCCCCAACCACTCGACGAACAATTGCAGGCTGCCCAGCGCCAGAGCGATCAATACTGCGCCTGGCCAATCCAGGCTGATTTTCGTCCGTTGTTGCGGGCGGTAATAAGGTAGGTAGCGCCAGGCAAAAAGCAGCGCCAGGCAGCCCAGCGGCAGATTGAGATAGAACACCGAGCGCCAGCCAAAGGCGCCCGTCAGGTAGCCGCCGAATCCGGGCCCGATGGCGTTGACCACACTGAACAGGGCGCTCAGTAGCATCTGCCAGCGCAGGCGTTGTCGAGTGTCTGGAAACAGTTCTGGAATGCAGGCGAACGCCGTGCCGATCAACATGCCGCCACCGACACCCTGCAAGGCGCGGCCGATCACCAGCCACAACATATCGTTGGCCAGGGCGCAGGCCAGTGACGCCAGGGTGAAGATCAGTGTGGCGGCAATCACAAATGGCTTGCGGCCATAATCATCACCCAGTCGGCCAAAGATCGGGATGGTGACGATCGATGCCAGCATGTAACCCGTGGCGACCCAGGCATAAAGCTCAAAGCCTTTGAGCTCGGCGACGATGCTCGGCAAAGCGTTGCCGATCACCGTCTGATCCAGCGCCGAGAGCATTAACACCAACGAGATGCCCAGCATCGCGAGCAATGCCTGGGTGAAGCTCAGGGGAGGGTGGGGCGCCACGGTCATCGTCGGTTCCTCAGCTTAGCGCCGCAACGGCCGCGGCAATCCGCGCGCAACCTTCATCGAGGGTCTTGATGTCGGTGGCTATCGACATCCGGAAGAATGGAGCCAGGCCATAGGCGGTTCCTGCCACGACGGCAACCCCTTGGCTTTCCAGCAGGTACATGACCACGTCGTAGTCGCTGTCCAGTTGCTTGCCTTGGGCGGTGGTCTTGCCGAGCAAACCGCTGCAGTTGACATAGAGGTAGAACGCACCGTCGGGCTTGCGGCAACTCAGGCCGTCAATGCCGTTGAGCAGGTTCAGGCAGCGATCACGGCGTTGCTGGTAGACCTGCACACTTTGCTTGACGAAACGTTGGTCACCGTTGAGCGCTTCGACGGCTGCCGCCTGGCTGACCGAGCAGGCGTTGCTGGTCGATTGCGATTGCAGCGTGGCCATGGCACCGATCAGATCGGCCGGGCCTGCGGCGTAGCCGATACGCCAACCGGTCATGGCATAGGTCTTGGATACGCCGTTGATCAGCACTGTGCGCTCGGTCAACGCCGGTTCGATGGCGAGGATATGCGGGTTGTCCAGGCCTTCATAACGGATGTGTTCGTAGATGTCGTCGGTCATCAGCAATACATGCGGATGCTCAAGCAGTACATCGGCCAGGGCTCTTAGCTCGGCGGCGTTGTAGCTGGCACCTGTCGGGTTGCTGGGGGAGTTGAGCAGCAGCCAGCGGGTGCGTTTGGTGAGCGCGCCGCGCAGTTGCTCCGGGGTCAGTTTGAAGGCGTTTTCTTCGGAGCAAGCGAGGGTAATAGGTTCACCTTCGCAGGCCAGCACCATGTCAGGGTAAGACACCCAGTAAGGTGCGGGGATCAGTACTTCATCACCCGCGCCCAGGGTGGCGGCGAAGGCATTGAAAATCGCACTCTTCGCGCCGCTGGTGACCAGGACCTGATTCGCACCGTAGGTCAGGCCGTTTTCCCGTGTCAGTTTGTCGACAATCGCCTGGCGCAACTGCGGGGTCCCGGCGTTTTGCGTGTAGCGGGTTTCGCCCCGTTCGATGGCGGCACTGGCGGCCTGCCGAATGTGCTCTGGCGTATCAAAGTCCGGCTCGCCGACAACCAGGTTGATGATGGACTTGCCTTGCCGACGCAGTTCGTTGGCGCGATCGGAAGCGGCGCTGCTGGGGGATGGTTTGATACGTTGCACACGGGCGGCGATGCGGGAGGCGGTCACGTGTCGTTCCTCGTTGATGACGTTGACGAGGCACTACAGTACGAGCCGTCACCCGGGCAGCCATAAGACGAGATCGTTCTGGTCGGATAGGAATCGCTTATGGCTGGAACTGAACAGTGCCCGCACCAGAGTGGTGCGCTTCGGCCTGTATGGCCATTGCGAGTGTCGATCCCGGCAACACTGATCGATCTATAGCAAAGGCTTATGGTTGAGCTTCACAGTCAAGTGTGCGCCCGAGGTTTCGGGCTGGCCTGCCTCTTGCTAAAGCCTTTGGGCTGCCTCCCTTTTTCGAGCAAGAGCACCGCCACCGTGAATCTGCGCCGTTTGAAGTATTTCGTGAAACTCGTCGACATCGGCAGCATGACCCAGGCTGCCGATGTGCTGCATGTCGCGCAGCCGGCACTGAGTCAGCAATTGGCGACGCTGGAGGCAGAATTGCAGCAGCAATTGTTGATCCGCACCAAACGCGGCGTCACTCCGACCGAGGCGGGGAAGGTACTTTATGGCCATGCGCAAATCATTTTGCGCCAGTGCGAACAAGCCCAGAGCGACATCAATGCAACGGGGCACGCTTTGTCCGGACAGGTGTCGGTCGGCCTGGCGCCAGGCACGGCGGCTTCCGCGCTGTCCTTGCCCTTGTTGCGCACCGTGCGCGAACGTCATCCGGGCATTCTGCTGTATCTCAATGAAAACTTCGGCACCACCCTGAGCGAGTTGATCATGAACGGCCGGATGGACATGGCCGTGCTCTATGGTGGGCGAGAAGTGCATGGTTTGAGCTTCGTCTCGCTGCTTCGCGAGAACCTCTATCTGGTGAGCGCCGATCCTTCTGTCCGTGCGCGCGAAGAGATTGCCCTGGCCGACCTGGCGGACATTGATATGCTCCTGCCGCGGCCCTACAACGTCATGCGTCGGTTGGTGGATGAGGCCTTCCAGCGCATCGGTATGAGCGCGCGGGTGGTGGCTGAAATCGAATCTTCGATCACCTTGACCGCCGCCGTCGCCGAGCACTTCGGTTCGACGATCCTGCCCGAATCTTCGGCGCGAGTGATGGTCGCCGCCACCTCGGTGCATATGTGTCGCATTGTCGAACCCGAGATCGAGGCGCCACTGGCCCTGTGTTTATCCGGTCACCTGCCACTGTCCGTGCCTGCCCAGGCGGTCAAGGCAATCCTGTTGGAGCTGGTCGCCGAGATGCGCGGTAGCCTGATCTGAGTGGTCATAAGGCGCGCTTATCACCCCAAAGCCAAAGCGTCTTGGTCGTTTTTCGGCGGGATCGCTACATTGACCCCATCCACTCAGACACGCTCGACAGGCAGGGGCCCAGGCATGGATTCAGAACGTATCAAGGGGTTGATCGATTTACTGGCTGAGTCTGATCTGCTCGAACTCAGCCTGACCGAAGGCGACAGTACGATTCGTCTCTTCAAGCAGGCAGGGCAGGTGCTGGCCGCCGAGCCGGTTGTCGTCCCTGCGCCGATACCGACCCTGGACTTAGCCACGATAGCACCCCCTGCGGCGCTCGAGATCAAGGCCAGCCTGTACGGCGTTCTGCATCTGACGCCCGCCGCCGGGGAAGCGCCGTTCGTCACGCTCGGTGAACAGATCGAAGCGGGTCAGACCCTGGCGGTCATCGAAGCCATGAAAATGTTCCACCCGCTCAAGGCCAAATCCGCTGGCAAGATCAGCGCAATCCTTGCCCAGAGTGGTACCGAAGTCGAAGCCGGTCAGGCGTTGTTCCGTCTCGGCTGACTCCAAGCCCATCTTCTTTCAGGTGAATTCAATGTTCGACAAAGTGCTGATCGCCAACCGTGGCGAAATCGCCCTGCGTATTCAGCGTGCCTGCCGTGGCCTGGGGTTGCAAACCGTGGTGGTGCACTCCGAGGCTGATCGCCACGCCCAGTATGTGCAAGACGCTGATCAGGCACTGTGCCTTGGACCGGCCGCACCGAGCCAGAGTTATCTGAATCAGACCGCGCTGCTGTTTGCCGCCAAGGTCAGCGGCGCTCAGGCGATCCATCCCGGCTATGGCTTTCTTTCGGAAAACGCCGGGTTTGCCGAGCGCATCGAGCTCGCTGGCCTGACCTTCATCGGTCCGAGCGCGGCATGTATTCGGACTATGGGCGACAAGGTCGCCGCCAAACGGGCGATGCGCGAAGCCGGCGTACCCTGCGTGCCCGGGCCTGATTCGGTCATGCCAACCGACGATGACAGCATTCTCGCCATCGCCCGGGAAATTGGCTACCCGGTGATCGTCAAAGCGGCGGGCGGTGGCGGTGGACGCGGCATGCGCGTGGTGAACGAAGAGGTCGAACTGCTCGATGCCATTGCGCTGACCGGTGAGGAGGCGCGGCTGGCGTTCGGCAACCCGGAACTCTATATCGAGAAGTTTCTCGGTCATCCACGGCATGTCGAAATCCAAGTGTTATGCGATGCCCATGGCCACGCGATCTGGCTGGGTTGTCGGGATTGCTCCTTGCAACGTCGGCATCAGAAAGTCCTGGAAGAAGCGCCTGCACCGGGAATCGATCCGGATCTGATTGCCAAGGTTGGGGAACGCTGCGCGGCGGCTTGCCGGCAGATCGGTTATCGCGGTGTCGGCACCTTCGAGTTTTTGTATGAGAACGGCGAGTTCTTCTTCATCGAGATGAACACTCGGCTGCAAGTCGAGCATCCGGTGACGGAGATGACGACGGGTATCGATATCGTCCAGCAGCAACTGCGCATGGCCCGAGGCGAAGTGCTTGAGCTGCGCCAGCAGGACGTGCAACTCAATGGTCACTCACTGGAATGCCGGATCAACGCCGAAGACCCGATCACCTTCATGCCGACGCCGGGGTTGATTCAGCGCTGGGAAGTCCCCGGTGGCTTTGGTGTGCGGGTCGATTCCCACGTCACCACCGGGTATCGGGTGCCGCCCTACTACGACTCGATGGTGGCCAAGGTCATTACCCACGGCGCGACCCGCGATGAGGCCATGGCGCGTATGCGCCTGGCCCTGAGTGAAATGCGCGTGGAGGGCATCTCGACCAATATCCCCTTGCACCGCGAGATTCTCGACGATCCGGCGTTCTGCTCCGGTGGCGTGGACATCCATCACCTGGAGCGTTGGCTGCAACAAAGGAGTGCGACATGAGTACTGCTTCTGTATCAAAGAGTCCGCTCATCAGTCTGCTGGGGTCCACGGCTTTGTTGTTCGAAGCACCGGGTGAGCTGGATCTGGCGCCGCAACAACGTATTTGGAGCCTGGCCCTGCAGGCCGGGCAATGGGCCGAAATAGACGAAGCCGTTCCGGGCATGAACAACCTGATGCTGACCTTCATCAAGCCGCCGCGCGACCTCAACCGGCTCTGCGAGCGCCTGCTGGAAGCTTGGGATGCCTGCGATCCGCTGCCGCTCGCAGGGCGCATCGTCGAATTGCCGGTGATATATGGCGGCGAATACGGTCCTCACATGAGTGATGTGGTGGCGCACACCGGACTGGACATCGACACCATCGCCAATCTGCATTGCGAGCCGCTGTATCCGGTGTATGCCTTGGGCAGCCATCCCGGCTATTGCTATCTCGGTGGTATGGATTCGCGTCTGGCTACACCACGACGGCAAGTGCCGGTGCTTAGTATCGCCGCCGGCTCAGTGTCGATCGGCGGCGTGCAGACCGGTGTTTCGGCATCAGCCGGTCCCAGCGGCTGGAACACCATTGGCCGGACCGAAATGTCATTTTTTGACCCAAGCCAAAACCCTCCGGCCATGCTGAGGCCGGGCGATATGTTGCGCTTGCGCATCGAGAGGATCATTCGATGATCGAGATTTTATCGGCCACCGCTCTGGCCACCGTGCAGGATTTCGGCCGCTTTGGCAGCCTCGGTTACGGGGTGGGGACCTCCGGCGCGATGGACCAATTGGCGTTGGCATTGGGCAACCTGTTGTTGGGGAATCTCGAAGATGCGGCGGCTATTGAAATTCCGCTGTTTCCGTTCGAGGTGCGGTTTGTTCAGGACTGTGCATTCGCGGTAACGGGTGTCGCCTGCGAGGCCAGCCTGGATGATCAGCCGCTCCCGCCATTCTGGGTGGCACAGGCGAAGGAAGGGCAGGTACTGAGCCTTGGCTATCCGACCTCCGGCAGTCGAGCCTATCTGTGTCTGGCGGGGGGCGTCGACGTACCGCAGGTGCTGGGTTCACGCAGCACTCAATTGCGCGGTGAGTTCGGTGGACTGCAAGGACGGGCCTTGCAGCAGGGCGACCGGCTTTCGGCGCTGCGCCCTGGAGTCAGTGTGCTACCCACCGATTTCGGGGTGGTGTCGCCGAGTCTGGCGTTGCCATTGCAGCTCGCCGGGTTGCCGGCCATGCGCGTACTGCCAGCTGCCGAATATGAGTACTTCCTGGAGGCCTCACGTACGGCATTCTGGGCTGGAGAGTGGAAAGTCACCACCCAGAGTAACCGTTACGGTTATCGGCTCGAAGGCGCACCGATCTTGCCCGCGGCCCCCCTGGAGATCCGCTCCCACGGCATCGTTCCGGGGGTTATTCAGGTGCCCCACGGTGGTCAGCCGATCATCCAGATGCGCGACGCGCAACCCAGTGGCGGTTATCCGAAATTCGGCACGGTGATCGAGGCAGACCTCTGGCGTCTGGGGCAGGCACCGATTGGCAGCAAGGTCCGTTTTATCGAGTGCAGCTACAGCGAAGCTATCGCGGCCCTGGAAGATAATCAGCGCTACCTCGAAGAAGTTCGACGTCTGGTCGAGCTTCACGGGATGGCCTCGCGTTAAGGATATTCAAACATGACAAATCAGGACATCCGACAGTTGGCGGCGTGGCTCAAGGAGGCGCACCTGACTGGCGCGGAAATACATCGCCCAGGGCTGCATCTGATGCTCAAGCGCGGCGCCGACGAAATTGCGAGGTCGGTTCAGCCCGCGACGCCGGTGGTCTCAACGGCTGAGGATGAGCCGCTACTGAAGACACCAGGTCTGGGCCGGTTGTTGCTGGCGCATCCTGAACAGCCCGACGTTCTGGCGTCGCTTGGCAGCCGAGTGGAGCAAGGGCAACTGGTGGCCTTGCTGCAAGTCGGCGACCTGCTGTTGCCGGTACGTAGCCAAAGGGCCGGGCGGGTTGCCGCGGTGCTGCTGCCCTGTGGCACCACCGTCGGTTATGGCGAGGCGTTCATGCGCCTGATAGCAGCATGAGTGTGTGAGGGGAAAAGCGATGAACATTGATTTGAACGCTGATCTGGGCGAGGGCTTCGGACCTTGGCGCATGGGTGAAGACGAAGCGTTGATGAGCCTTATCTCATCGGCGAACGTGGCGTGCGGTTTCCATGCCGGTGATCCGCTGATCATGGACAACACCGTACGCCTGGCGAAGGCTGGCGCCATTGATCTGGGCGCCCATGTCGGTTTCCCGGACCTGATGGGCTTCGGGCGTCGGCGGATGAACATCGAGATCAGGGAGCTGGCGACCTACGTGGTCTATCAACTCGGTGCCCTGGCGGGGATGGCGGCGGTCAATGGCCACCGCATGACCCATATGAGCTTTCACGGTGCGCTGGGCAACATGGTCGCAGCCGATGCAACGCTGGCGGAGCCATTGATCTGTGCGGTGGCCGCTTTCGATCCGACGCTGATTGTCAGCTCATCGAGCAGCCGGGCGATTGAAAACGCTGCTGAAAAATGTGGTTTGCGAGTCGCCACGACATTTCTCGCCGACCGCGCCTACGACGATGACTGCCTGCTGGTCCCGCGCAACATACCGGGGGCGGTGATCAAAGAACCAGGGGCCGTGCTGCAGCGGGTTCGACAGTTGTTGGAGGAGGGTAGCGTCACCAGTCTCAATGGCAAGCGGATTGCCGTGCCCGCGCACTCGATCCTGCTGCACGGCGATACGCCTGGCGCGGTGGAACTGGCGCGCACGATTCGTCGTGAAATCGAGCAGGCCGGGGGGTGTATTACGCCGATTTCGCAGTTGCTGGCGTAACGGTCGCGCAGTCATAAGCAGGGCTTATCGCCACACAGTCATTCCGTCTTGGTATCCGGCCTCCGTGCTGGATAGAGTCGAAGTCATCGAGATAAGCCAAGTGATCCACACATAATCGGTCGGTACAGCCTTGCGTTGTCGACCCGTAACACGAGGACAGAGACATGCCGTTTTCAGATTACAAAACCGCGCTGGTGACCGGCGCGTCTTCCGGTATTGGTGCCGCAGTCGTCGAGCGCCTGTGTCAGGAGGGCGTGCAGGTGCATGCCTTGGCCCGCAGTGCTGACAAGCTGCAAGACCTCGCCGCCAAGACTGGCTGTATCGCTCATGCTATCGACGTGACCGACCTGGCTGGGCTGACACGCCTGTTCGAGGCGCAGCAGTTCGACATTCTGGTGAACAACGCTGGTGTTGATAAACCGGGTTCGATTCTCAAGGCCGACGCCGAAGGCATCGACTTGCTGATCGATGTCAATCTGCGTGCGGTATTGCACCTGGCGCGTCTGGCGTTGCCGGGGATGGTGGCACGTGATTGCGGCCACATCATCAACATCAGCTCGATTGCCGCGGCGTACAACTTCGGCGGCAACTCCACGTACCACGCAACCAAGGCTGCCGTGAGCATGCTGTCGCGGCAACTGCGCATCGATGCCTTCGGCAAGCGGGTGCGAGTTACCGAAATTTGTCCGGGTCGAGTGGCCACCGACATTTTTGCCCACGTCCACGGTGACTCCGAAGAGACCTACAAGCGTTTCGTCGAAGGCTTCGAGCTGCCCCAGGCCAAGGACATTGCCGACGCCATTGCCTTTGCCATTGCCGCACCGATTGCGGTCAACGTCGGGCACATGGAAATCACCCCGACCCTGCAAGTGCCTGGTGGTCTCTCGACGGCCCGTCCACAGGATTACCCAGGCTGAGCTTTCCCTTCGCAACACGCGCTGCATAAGAACGGAACAATCCGTCATCGCGGCACTCACGCCACGGCCGAGCCTGGCGACTTTGTTTATTTCTGCCCTTAGCCCAATGCCGATGGGGATTGACCATGAAGCATGACTTCGATTTGGCCGCGGTTCTGCAAGGTGAATATGCCGAGCTGATCGTCAAGGGCATCGAAATAACTCTACAACTGGCGCTGTTCGCCTGGTTGCTGGCGATGGCCCTGGCGCTGTTGCTGGTGACCGTACGGTTGACCGGCAACAAACTCGCGGATCGTCTGGTGGCGGGTTACGTGTCTTACCATCGCAACGTGCCGACGCTGGTGCAGTTGATGCTCTGGTATTTCGGCGTGCCGACGTTACTGAGCGAGTCCACGCAGCTTTGGCTGGCGAATTACAGCAGCGAATATCTGTTCTCGGTGATTGCGTTGGGGTTGTGTCAGGCCGCGTATTTCTGCGAAGACATCCGCAGCGGACTGCGTGCCATTCCGGCCGGGCAGACCGAAGCTTCCCGGGCGCTGGGGTTAGGGTATGTGCGCTCGATGCGCTACGTGATCCTGCCGCAAGGCGTACGCAATTGCCTGCCGTCGCTGATCAACCACACCGTGCTGTTGTTCAAAAACACCAGCCTGGCCATGGCCATCGGCGTGGTCGAGCTGACCTACGCCACCCGCGAGGTCGAGAACTACACCTTCCGCACGTTCGAGTCATACCTGGTCGCCACGCTGTTCTACCTGGTTTTTTCACTCTTGTTGATGGGGCTCGGCGCGTTGTTGGCGCGACGCTTCAGCAAAGCGCTGGCGAGGTAGACGACGATGTTCGATGTCTTTTCGATTGTGCAGCAAAACTGGACCTTGTTTCTCATCGGTCAGTACCCGCACGGCCCTTTGGGCGGATTGGCGAGCACGTTGATTCTGGCGGCGCTGGCCCTGTTGCTGGCATTCCCTTTCGGCTTGCTACTGGCTTTGGCTCGGGTTTCGCCGTGGAGCGGACTGCGCTGGGCCGCCACGGTCTGGGTCTATGTGCTGCGGGGCATCCCGCTGTTGATGGTGATCTTCTGGACCTACTTCCTGGTGCCGTTGTTGATCGGCCATAACATCACCGGATTCGTGACCATGCTCTGCACGCTGGTGATCTACCAGAGTGCCTACCTGTGCGAAATCATTCGTGGCGGCATTCAGGCGCTACCAACGGGACAGTACGAGGCGTCCCGGGCGCTGGGTCTGGGTTACCTACGTACGACGATCTGGGTGATCTTGCCGCAAGCCTTGTACAACGCGCTGCCTAGCCTGATCAGCCAGTTCGTTTCCATTATCAAGGAAACCTCGCTTGGCTATGTCATTAACGTCCAGGAGGTGACTTTTGCCGCCAACCAGGTCAACAACCAACTGCTGACCAAGCCGTTCCAGGTGTTTTTTATCCTGGCGATCATCTACTACCTGCTCTGTTTCGGCCTGACCCATCTGGCCGGCTGGGTGGAGCGCCGTATCGCTCGCAAGCGTCTGGGCAACGGCGGTCCGGCCGCGGCTGCCGAGATCCTTGCTGGTTATCGATAATTGAAGAGGGTTGCGTCCATGCATCCAATGATCATGTTTTCGAGCGTCAATAAATGGTATGGCGAGTATCACGCGCTGACCGATATCACTGCCGAAGTGAAACCCGGTGAGGTGGTGGTGCTCTGTGGTCCGTCCGGTTCCGGCAAGTCGACGTTGATTCGCACCGTCAATCGTCTGGAAAACATCCAGAAGGGCCAGATCCTGTTCGATGGCCAGGATGTACACGGCACCGATGCTCAGGTTAACCGGCTGCGCAGTCGAGTGGGGTTCGTGTTCCAGAGCTTCAATCTTTTTCCGCACCTGTCGGTGCTGGAAAACATCACCCTGGCGCCCAGCAAAATCCGCAACTTGAAAGGCTCGGCCGCCAAACAACAGGCCATGCAATTGCTTGATCGGGTAGGGCTGGCACACAAGGCGGGGGCTTATCCGGCGCAGTTATCCGGCGGTCAACAACAGCGAGTGGCGATTGCCCGAGCGCTGGCCATGGATCCTCCGGTGATGTTGTTCGATGAGCCCACCAGTGCCCTCGATCCGGAAATGGTCGGTGAAGTGTTGAGTGTGATGAAAGGGTTGGCCAAGGATGGAATGACCATGATGTGCGTGACCCACGAGATGAATTTTGCCCGTGAAGTTGCTGACACCATCTGGTTTATGGACGCGGGTCAGATTCTGGAAAAGAGCACGCCCGAGAGCTTCTTCAGTCAGCCCGCGCACCCGCGGGCACAACGATTTATCGCCGATCTGCGCGCCCATTGAGTCGCCGGGATTTTGCGCCCTCTGCCCTCTGAATTTCCCATCCCCAGGAGTTTTTCCATGCGTATGAAATATCTGCTTGTCACGCTGGCGTTAGGTCCTTTGGCTGTTGCGGTAGCGCAGGCCGATCAATTGAGCGATATCATGGCTAAAAAAACGCTGAGTTGTGGGGTGTACGCCGACGTGCCACCGTTCTCTGCTCCAGATCCGGAAACCCGCGAACTGGTGGGGATGGACGTCGATTTGTGCAAGGCCCTGGCCAAGACCATGGGCGTGGCGCTGGAGCTCAAGCCGCTGTCTGTTGAAGCACGGATTCCCGAGGTGAAAATGGGCCGTGTCGATGTGATTTTCGCCAACTTGGCCTACACCAAGACCCGTGCCGAGCAGATCCAGTTCAGCGATCCGTACTACATCGCCAAGGAAACCCTGGTGGTGCGTGCGGCCAATGCCGACCAACCGAAAAGTTTCTTCAAGGACAAACGCATCAGCTCCACCAAAGGCTCGACTTCCGAGCAATCGATTCGCATCGCGGGTGCCACGCCAGTGACCTTTCAGGATACCGGTTCGGCTTACATGGCCTTGCAGCAGAACAAGGTTGTTGGCCTGGTGACCAACACCATGACCGCCCTGAAACTGGTCAACCAGGCTAAAGAGAGTGGTGTCGAGTTGGCGCTGGCCAAGGAACCGATGGCGCTTGAACCGATTGGGGCGGGTATGCGTAGAGATGAGCCGGCCTTTCTGGCCAAGGTGAACGAGTCACTGATAGCGATGGATAAGGCCGGTGAAATCGACCTGATCTGGGACCGCTGGATCGGACCGAATACGGCCTACAAAATGGTCCGCGAGGACAAGGTTCAAAGCCTCAGTAATCTGAAGTTCGATCCCTTGCCTTAAACGTTCACAGGTTGTGTCCAGATCAGGGAGCGTCGCCAAGGACGGCATTGCTCAAAGATGAAATTTCCATCGATGTAAGCATTGCGAAATAATCTTTCTCTTGTTGCGATTATAGGGAGTGTTTGTTCTGTAGGTGGACTGGCTTGTAGCATAAATTGAAAGGTAATTTTTCCAGCTCAGGTATAGCCTTTATCGGTATTAAAGCCGTGTCGGTACGAGCCAGATCCCTCGCTGAGGGAGACCTGATTCCAGGTCACACTCGTTGCGCAACATGAGCAGAGCGAGAGGTTGCCATGCTGGAAATTCGTCACCTTATGGGCATGCAGATGCTGCGCGAGACCGGCAGTATGCTTGAGGCAGCCAAGAAGCTGCAGTTGACACAGTCGGCGCTGTCCCACCAGTTCTCGGGATTGGAAAAACGACTGGGCACCTTACTATTCGAGCGTAGAAGCCGGCCCGTGCGGTTCACTCGTACCGGTAGGCGAATTCTGAAACTGGCTGATTCCCTTTTGCCAGAGCTGTTTTCCATCGAACACGATCTGGTTGGACTGGCCGACGCTGCCAATGGCCGGATCAACATGGCGGTGGAAAGCGCAGACTGGGCCCACTGGCTGATCCCGCTGATAAACCGGTTTCGGGGGGAGTGGACAGAGATCAAATTGGACGTATTGACGCAATACCCCGCTTTACCCTTCGCTGCGCTTGATGGGATGGACGTCGATCTACTGCTGACAACCGAGAGCACAAGGCTTCCAGGCATTGTCAGTGTTCCTTTGTTTACCTATGAGGTGTTGTTGGGCGTGGCCAACAATCATCCATTGGCCAGAGAAGCCTTTATTGCGCCCAGCGATCTTGCCAATCAGGTCCTGATTACTTCTCCAGGTGAACGTCGCCACCTTCCGGTCTTTGAGAAGTTTCTAACGCCTGCCGGTTTCGAACCGGCATCACATCGCCAATCGGATTCTTTGGTGTCACTCACCCATCAAGTGGCGTCCGGTCGCGCTGTTTGCTGCCTCCCTGAATGGGTGATACGAGGCGTGAGTGCTCGTGGCGTTTTATCAGCCAAGAAGCTGGGCAGCGAAGGGCTGCATGTGACGCTGTATGCCGTTCTTTCCCAAGAGGCCTTGAAGGCCCCGCACATGCGCCATTTCCTCCTGGCGGCCCAAGAAGGGCCGCGAGGTTAACGCCGATTTACCGAACACAAATCTTGCTGGAGGCCTTTAGCTCCAGAAGCGAGAAGCTTGACTGCATCTCCTTCACGCCCGGAACGGTTCGCAAGCGGTTGAGGGCAAATTTGGAGTAGCTTTCTAGGTCCTCTGCCAGCACCTGGAGCATGTAGTCGTGCTGCCCGGAAATGTTATGACAGGCGATGACCTCGGGCATTTCCAAGACCCATTTTTCAAATGTGCGGCATGTCGATTCTGTATGGTTTTCTAACAGAATGCTCACAAACACCACCACCCCAAGCCCTAGCAGATGCCTGTCCAGGACGGCTTGGTAGCCGCGAATCACGCCGATCGTCTCCAGGCGTTTCAGGCGTTTCCAGCACGGTGAAGGTGAGAGCGAAACGCGCTCTGCCAGCTCCGAATTGCTCAGCCTGCCATCGTCTTGCAGGATTCTCAGGATTTTTATATCTATATCGTCTAGTTCAATTTTTGCGTACTTAGATTTCATGTTTGCTCTTCGTTGTAGAAGGATATTTCTCATATTATGTTTTATGGGATGCAAATGGAAAGAATCTTTTTTGCGGTTATGGATACACTGGATTTGCCCACGACGAAGCTCGAATCCCTCGTCAGACAGGCCTGCGGGCGGGGGCGTGTGGTCTCGATTCCAATACCAAGAAGAGGCGCAAATGTCTTACTCCAGCTACCACAAGAAGAAAATCGCTGATCAAGATCTGCATCCGGAAACGCTGATGATGTCGTATGGCTACGACCCGTTTCTGTCGGAGGGTGCGGTCAAGCCTCCGGTGTTTCTGACCTCTACCTTTGCCTTCCGCACGGCTGAAGACGGCGCCGAATTTTTTGATATCGTGTCGGGCCGCAAGCCGCTTCCGGAAGGTGAATCCGCGGGCCTGGTGTACAGTCGGTTCAACCACCCCAACCTGGAAATCGTTGAAGATCGTCTGGCGATTCTCGACGGGGCTGAGGCCGCGGCTGTGACCTCAAGTGGTATGGCGGCTATCGGTGCTGTTCTGCTGGCTTTCCTGCGGCCGGGTGATCAGATCGTTCAGTCGGCCCCCCTGTATGGCGGCACTGAGACACTGATTGCCAAGATCCTGCCGAATTGGGGAATCGGTTCTCACGGTATTGAAAACGGCTTGTCCCGCGAGTCTATGCGCGATGCACTGGAAGCAGGCGCAAGCCAGGGGACTGTGCGAATTTGCTACATCGAGACACCTGCCAACCCAACCAACTCGCTAATCGATTTTGAAGGGCTGCTCCAGGAAATCCATGCCTTCAGCACTCGGCATGGATATCGTCCGATTGTTGTCTGCGATAACACGCTGCTTGGGCCGATTTTCCAAAAACCGATCGAGCACGGCGTTGATCTTTGTGTCTACTCGTTGACCAAGTACGTGGGCGGTCACAGTGATTTGGTTGCCGGTGGCATTACTGGCAGCAAGGAACTGATCGCCAAGGTGCGCAGTATCCGTAGTGCGTTTGGTTCCCAGCTGGACCCACATTCATCCTGGATGATTTCGCGCTCGATGGAGACCTTGGTTCTGCGCATGAACCAGGCTGCCCGTTCAGGTTCGACTATTGCGCACTGGCTTGCAGACAACCCGCACGAAAAAGTCACGGTGCTGCACCCCGAACTCATCAACGATGAGATCTATCAAACCGTTTACAAACGTCAATGCACCGGGCCTGGCTCCACCTTCTCGTTCATCTTGGCGGGTGGTCGTGAGCGAGCGTTCAAGTTCATCAATGCCCTGACGCTTTTCAAGTCTGCCGTCAGTCTCGGGGGCACGGAGTCGCTGATCTGTCATCCAGCCTCCACCACACAGTCTGGCGTGCCCGCCGAGTTGCGCAGCAAGGCCGGCGTTTCTGAAGGACTGATCCGCATATCAATCGGTCTGGAGCACGAAGTGGATCTGATTGCTGACCTCGAAAATGCTCTTCGCAGCTGATTAGCGCACCCATTGCGGGGTAATAGATGAATAGCATGACGAAAGAGGCCATGGCAGTGCAGAACGCCGGCGATATTGATCCTTCTGAAACGCGGGAATGGCTGGACGCAATAGATGGCCTGGTTCGTTCCAATGGTCATGAGCGTGCCCAGTTTCTTCTGAAGAAAATTGAAATTCATGCCCAGGAACTGGGCGTGGCGACACACACAGGGCCGTATTCGGCTTATCGCAATAGCATCCCCCTCGAGTCTCAGGGTGGCTATCCGGGCGACTTGATTGTCGAAGAGCGATTGATTGCCATCATGCGATGGAACGCGCTGGCCATGGTGGTCCGCGCTAATCAGGCGTATGGCGATCTGGGTGGCCATATTGCAAGTTACGCTTCGGCAGCGGAAATTTTCGAAGTGGGCTTTCAGCACTTCTTCAAAGGCCCCGATGCGCCTGGCGGCGGTGATTTGGTTTACTTCCAGCCGCACTCCGCGCCAGGTATTTATTCGCGGGCCTTTATGGAAGGTCGGTTGAGCGAGGAGCAGTTGTCCCGCTACCGACAGGAGATCAATGGCGGTGGGCTTTGCTCTTATCCCCATCCTTGGCTGATGCCTGAATTCTGGCAGTTTCCAACAGGTTCGATGGGTATTGGCCCTATGAGTTCGATTTACCAGGCTCGCTTCATGCGATATCTGGAGAACCGGGGTTTGGCTGACACGAGCGCTCGTCACGTTTGGGGTGTGTTCGGCGACGGCGAAATGGATGAGCCCGAATCGATTGGCGCTCTGACACTCGCGGCCCGGGAGAAGCTCGACAATCTGACCATGATCATCAACTGCAACTTGCAACGCCTGGATGGCCCTGTTCGCGGCAATGGTCAGATCATTCAGGAGCTGGAATCGCTGTTTGCCGGCGCCGGCTGGAATGTCATCAAAGTGCTTTGGGGCTCGGACTGGGACGCGCTGTTTGCGCGCGATACTGACCATATACTGCTCCGTCATTTGGCGGCGACGGTGGACGGTCAATACCAGACGCTGGGTGCCAACGATGGCGCGTTCAATATCACCCATTTCTTCGAACAAGATCCGCAGATCAGAGCCCTTGTTGCTCACATGACACCGGATGAAATCGATGGGCTGAAACGTGGCGGACATGATTTCAAAAAGCTGTTTGCTGCGTTCGCGGCAGCGAAAGCCCATAAGGGACGGCCAACGGTCATTCTTGCGAAAACCAAGAAAGGCTACGGCATGGGCGGGGCGGGCGAGTCCCGGATGACCTCTCATCAAGCGAAGAAGCTTGACCTTGAAGCACTGAAGGCTTTCCGTGATCGGTTCAAACTGCCATTGACGGACGAGGCCGTTGCCGAACTGCAGTTCTTCAAGCCGGAGCCGGGCAGCGTGGAAATGCAGTACCTGCACAAGCAGCGCGAAAGGCTCGGTGGGTCGCTGCCTGTGCGGCGTCCCCGTGGCGATTCTCTGCCGATTCCCGCTATGGAGAGCTATGCGAAGTTTGCTCTGGAGGCGGAAGGCAAGGAGATGTCGACAACGATGGCCGCGGTGCGGATCTTTGGGAGCCTTCTCAAGGATTCAATTCTGGGGCCACGCCTGGTACCGATTGTTGCGGACGAGGCGCGTACCTTTGGTATGGCGAACATGTTCCGTCAGATAGGCATTTATTCGCCGCTCGGCCAACTCTATGAACCGGAAGACGCCGCCTCGATGCTCTGCTATCGGGAAGCGAAAGACGGTCAATTGCTTGAGGAAGGGATTACCGAGGCCGGGGCGATATCGTCCTGGACGGCGGCGGCAACGTCTTACAGCGTGCATGGTATTTCCATGTTGCCGATTTACATCTACTACTCGATGTTCGGGTTCCAGCGAGTTGGGGATTTGATTTGGGCGGCCGCGGATCAGCGCGCCCGTGGTTTCCTGTTCGGCGCTACCGCCGGTAGAACCACACTGGGTGGTGAGGGACTTCAGCACCAGGATGGCTCGAGCCACATCATGGCGGCTTCGATCCCGAACTGCCGTGCATACGACCCAGCGTTCGCCGGCGAGTTAGCCGTGATCATGGACTACGGCATGCGGCAGATGCTGGAACGCCAGGAGGACGTTTTCTATTACCTGACGGTGATGAACGAAAACTATGCTCAGCCGACACTGCTTGAGTCGGTACGCGAAGATGTAGTCAAGGGTATGTATCTCTTCAAGGAGCAGAACCTTGAAAAGCCCCGTGCTCGGGTAAGGCTGCTCGGCTCCGGGGCCATTTTCCTCGAAGTTCAGAAAGCTGCGCAGATCCTGGCGGAGCAATGGCAGATCGAGAGCGAACTTTGGAGCGTCACCAGTTTTAGCGAACTGGCACGAAATGCTCGCGAGGTTGAACGTGACAATCGTCAGAATCCAGAGCGTGAGCGGCAGACTTCGCACGTCCAAAAATGCCTTCAAGGAACGTTGCCGATCATCGCGGCAACCGATTATGTCCGGGCGTTGCCTCAGCTGATTTCAAGCTATCTGGACGGTCGTTACGTGGCACTCGGCACTGATGGCTTTGGTCGCAGCGATACTCGCAGCGAGCTGCGAGCGTTCTTCGAAGTCGATAGCAAGAGCATTGTCCTGGCTGCACTTGATGCGCTGGTTATTGACGGCACTTTGGAGCGTTCCGTATTAGCTGACGCGATTCAACGATTGGGAATCGACACTGGCATGGCTGCCCCCTGGAATTGCTAATGGAAGCCGCTACGGGTTGATAACTGATTAGAGGAATTGCAGATGGACGATTTGACGTTTCATGCAGAAACACTTCTGACCCATTCGGGGCGGGAGCATCACCAGGTGGGCGGAACTGTAAATGTGCCGGTGTATCGGGCATCCACACTGCTGTTTCCAACGGTGAGTGCTTTGCAATCAGTGCAAGGGACAATCAATACTTATGGCCGACACGGTAGTCCGACAACCCGTTCACTGGAGCGTGCACTGTGTGACTTGGAAGGCGCTGGCGGGGCGATGTTGACGCCCAGTGGGCTCTCTGCGGTCACGACGGCGTTGCTGGCGAGTCTTCAGCCAGGTGACCATCTGTTGATGACTGATTCGGTCTACGATCCGACCCGTGCTTTCTGTAACGAAACCTTGAAACGTTTCGGTATTGAAACGACGTACTACGATCCGATGATCGGAGCGGGTATTGCGCAGTTGATGAGGTCGAACACCAGGGTTGTATTTGTCGAGTCTCCTGGGTCATTGACGTTCGAGGTGCAGGACGTTCCGGCCATTGCGCAAGTTGCTCATGCGCACAATGCGATTGTGATTATCGACAATACCTGGGGCACTCCATTACATTTTGCTTCGTTCAAGCATGGTGTCGATATTTCTGTTCATGCGGCGACCAAGTACATCGTGGGGCATTCAGATGTGCTCATGGGTGTCATCATGACCACGGAGGAGCAATATCCGAAAGTTCGGGCGTTTTACAAACACCTGGGTGTTTCGGTCAGCAGTGACGATGCCTATATGGCATTACGTGGCCTGCGCACTTTAGCGGCTCGGCTTGATCGTCATCAAAGCAACGCCCTGGCCGTTATTGATTGGCTGAAGAGTCAGCCCGAAGTTGATAGCGTCCTGTCGCCGGCTTTACCTGGTTGCCCTGGCCATGAACTGTGGAAGCGGGACTTCACAGGTTTTAACGGGTTGTTTGGAGTGATATTCAACGCGCTCCCGGAGTCAGCCGTCAGCGCCATGCTTGATGGCATGAAGATTTTTGGCATGGGATACAGTTGGGGAGGGTATGAAAGTCTGATCATCCCGGCAAACCCGTCAGCCTACCGCAGCGCTACGACGTGGAAAGCCCATGGACCTTTAATAAGGTTTCATATAGGGCTCGAGCACCCCAACGATTTAATTGAAGATCTTAATCAGGCATTTTGGAGGTTGCGAACACTCAATAATTGATACTGAAAAAGTAATGCCCGTTTCCAAAACAATAACAGCCTTGGCTATATAGCTTAAGTTCTGCCGTGCTTTCAATCTAAGAAGGATAAAAAATGAAACACAGTAACGCATTAAAAGCTACTTGGAAAATCACACTCGTCGTTGTCACGCTGGGTATGGCCAGCTGGGTCTCCGCTGATCAACTGAGCGAGATAAAAACCCGAGGAGAGTTGACCTGTGGTGTTCTCGGAACCGATGAGCCATTTAGTTACATCGGTGACCCCTCCAGCCGACAAATCGTGGGTTACGATGTTGATCTGTGCAAGGCTGTTGCGGACAGTCTCGGGGTAAAACTGACGCTCAAGCAACTCGCGGTAGCGGCGCGTATCCCCGAGTTGCAACAAGGTCGAGTGGATATCCTGGCCGCTACGCTCACCCGCACCAAGGAGCGTGAAGAGCAGATCGACTTCTCGGCTTCAACGTTTGTGACCGGCGCGAAAGTGATGGTCAAAACATCCAGTGGGGTTGATGAACTTAGCCAGTTGGCTGACAAACGGGTGCTCACGGTCAAGGGCACGACGATGGAGCAAAACATTCGCAGCACCTTGCCGACGGCGAAAGTGATTTCCTTCGACACTGGGCCACAGGCGCTTCTCGCCCTCAAGCAAGGCAAGGGGGTAGGGTTCGCGACCGACGAGGCAACGCTTGTAAAGCATTTTGCCGAATTGGGTGACGATGCGAAAAACTACAAAATCATCGCTCAAAACCTTTCAACCGAGAACCTGGCGCTTGGCATCAGGAAAAACGAACCCGCCTTTAAGGCACAGGTCGACAAAGTGCTGCTCGGCCTGGAGTCATCAGGGGAGGCGCAGAAGATTTTCATGAAGTGGTTCGGCCCCGATACCAAAATGAAGTACGCGACTCGCTCGTTCAAGTTTGAACAAAGCGCTAACTGATTGGACAGCAGCCCGGCTTCGGCCGGGCCACGGACTTGATCATGAAAAACTTCGATCTGTCGATGCTGTTGTCTGGGCAGTATCATGATTGGCTTGTCAGCGGAATCTTTCTCTCGGTACAGCTGGCTTTGATTACGCTTGTATTGGCAGTGCCATTGGCCATCGCCATTGCTACCTTGAGGATGGCGCCGTTCGCCATACTGAGGGGAGTCGCCATTACGTATGTCGAGGCGATTCGAAATGTTCCGCTCCTGGCACACATGCTGTTCTGGTACTTTGGGGCGCCAGAGTTTCTCCCCGATGGCATAAAGGAATGGCTGTACGACCATAACTTTGAAGCGGCGAGTGCGGTGGTCGCGCTGGTACTCTATACCGCCGCATTTATGTCCGAAGATATCAGAAGCGGATTGCGCTCAATCCCCAAGGAGCAGATGGAGGCGGGTAGAACCTTGGGCTTTGGGTTCATGAAAACGATGCGACTGGTCATTCTTCCTCAATCGCTTCGTGTCACAGTTCCTCCGCTGATCAACCAAACGCTCAACCTATGGAAGAATACAAGTATTGCCATGGTTATCGGTGTTGCAGAGCTGATGTACCAGGCGCAACAAGTGGAAAGCTCTACTTTTCGAGGGTTTGAGTCGTTTGCCTTCGCCACCGCGGGTTATATAACAGTCTCTCTGTTGATCTACGGATTTTCTTTTGTCTATCAACGGCGCTATCCGGTAAGGAGTGTTTAATCATGTTAGATGTATTGCACACCTACGGTCTCTATTACTTGATAGGACAGTACCCGAATGGCCCTCTGGGCGGACTGTTACTGACGTTGATCCTGGCAGCGGCAGCGCTTTTGCTGGCTCTCCCTGTCGGAGTCATCTTCGCGCTTTGCCGTATCAGTCCATTCCCGCTTCTACGTGTGCCCGTCACCGCAATCACCTACTTGATTCGCGGAACGCCGCTGTTAATGATAATTTTCTGGGCTTATTTCCTGCTGCCGACCATAACGGGGGAGAGGACTGACCAATTTACTACCATGTTGGCAGCGTTGGTTATTTTCGATGCTGTTTACCTGGCGGAAATTATTCGGGCGGGGATTTTAAGTCTGCCAAAGGGCCAAATGGAGTGTGCGCGTGCATTGGGCTTGAGTTATGTATCTGCGATGGCGTTCGTCGTATTGCCTCAAGCATTTAGAAACATGCTTCCCTCGCTGGTCAATCAGTTTGTTTCAACGGTGAAAGAGACATCGCTCGGGTATATTATCAGCCTGTCAGAAGTTTCCTTTATCGCTTCGCAGATTAATACAATGATGCCCACAAAACCGGGTGAGATTTACGCGATGCTCGGCCTGACTTATTTTGTGATGTGCTTCAGTCTTTCGCGATTTGCCTATTGGTTAGAAAGACGGCTCGCCGTTCGTACGGTAAAGGTATAACTACAATGATTAAGCTTGATAAGGTGAATAAGTGGTACGGCGAGTACCATGCCCTGGCGGATGTCAGTGAACATGTTGCCCAAGGCGAAGTGGTCGTCGTCTGCGGCCCCTCAGGGTCCGGAAAATCCACCATGATCCGTACACTCAATCGTTTGGAGGCGATCCATGACGGCAACATCTACATCAATGGTGTTGATATTTATGATCGCAAGGCCAGCGTCAATGAACTACGTAGCCGTATTGGCTTCGTCTTCCAGCAGTTCAACTTGTTCCCTCATCTTACAGTACTTCAAAACTGCACATTGGCGCCGACACGTATTCGAAAGTTAACCAGGAAAGAAGCTGACGAACTGGCAATGAGCCTGCTGGAGCGCGTAGGTTTGGCGCATAAAGCCTGCGCCTATCCAGCCGAGCTGTCCGGAGGGCAGCAACAGCGGGTGGCTATCGCACGGGCATTGGCGATGAATCCCCCGGTGATGCTGTTTGACGAGCCGACCTCGGCGCTCGACCCGGAAATGGTTGGCGAAGTTCTTCTGGCAATGAAGTCTCTGGCCAAAGAAGGGATGACGATGGTGTGTGTCACTCACGAAATGGGGTTCGCTCGTGATGTGGCTGACCGGGTCATATTCATGGATCAGGGGCGCATCCTGGAGAGTGCCCCGCCCGATAAGTTTTTCATCCAGCCTGAGCACCCGCGAGCGCAGCGATTCCTTTCTGATATTCGCTCGCCATTTTCCAACGCTTTGCCAAAAGCATCGTGAGTGGATGCCTGAGGGGGTATGGCCTATCCGACCATACCTTTTTAGGTTCTCAACGTAGCGTTAAATAAGAATCTCGATTTTGTCGCAGGTTGTCAGGGGACTGTTGTCTCCAGTGCTTTGGGGGTACTTGAAGTGACTGATTTTTTTGAAATTAAAGTTCCTAATATCGGTGACTTTAAAGAAGTTAGCGTTATTGAGATTCTGGTAAAAGTAGGTGATGCTGTATCGATTGATGATGCCCTCGTCATACTTGAGACGGACAAGGCCGCGATGGAGGTGCCGGCTTCGAACGCCGGTACGATTACCGAGGTCAAGGTAAAGCTAGGTGACCAGGTTTCAGAGGGAAGTATTATTGTCGTTCTTGAAGTCAAAGACTCTTTAGTGTCGGCAAACGCTCTCGCCGTCGTAGAGAAGCAGATCGGGTTGAATGTTGTTGAACCGATTTCCATGCCGGTCGGCAGTATGCCAGAGACGGCAATAGATATCCCTGTTGTCCATGCGAGTGTGCAGCCTTCAAATGCGACTCATGATGTTTCGGCCGTTCACGCGAGTCCGTCAGTTCGTAAGTTCGCCAGATCCTTAGGCGTTGCTCTCAATCAAATAAAGGGGAGCGGCCTGAGAGACCGGATTCTCAAAGAAGATATCGAGAATTTTATTAAATACAAACTCGATGCTCCGGCGACGCCGAATAACGTCGGCGCGGGTATCGGCGGTATAGATCTTCTTCCGTGGCCGACAGTTGATTATGAAAAATATGGCCGGGTCGAAAGAAAACCGCTGAGCAGGCTGAAAAAGATTTCTGGCTCCAACCTTCATCGTAATTGGGTGATGATTCCTCATGTAACGAATAACGATGAAGTGGACATTACTTCCTTGGAAGCGTTGCGGGTCCAACTTAACACGGAAAATGAAAAAAACGGCATAAAGGTCACGTTGTTGGCGTTTATGCTGAAGGCCGCAGCTGTTGCGTTGCAGCAATTCCCCGGCTTTAACGCATCCCTGGAAGGTGATCAATTGGTGTTGAAACACTATTGTCATTTGGGCTTTGCCGCTGATACGCCGAACGGCTTGGTCGTTCCTGTTGTTCGCGATGTTGAGCAGAAAGGCGTCCTGCAGATCGCCAAGGAAATGACAGCGTTGGCCCACTTGGCTCGTGAGGGCAAGTTGAAGTCCGATCAAATGCAAGGCGGCTGTTTCACAATATCCAGCCTTGGCGGGATTGGTGGGACGACCTTTACCCCGATTATCAATGCGCCGGAAGTTGCCATTCTTGGTGCTGGTCGAGCATTTATGAAAGCGCATTGGAACGGTAAAGAGTTCGAGCCGAGACTGACAATGCCGCTGAGCTTGTCCTGGGATCATCGAGTGATTGATGGTGCCGAAGCTGCCCGGTTTCTTACCTTTTTCGGCAAGTTGCTGAGTGATTTTCGACGGGTCGCGATCTAGTCATATGAGCAGCCAGGGGCTGATCTTTTACCGGCCCGGCTTAGATGTAAGTTCAAGATGGGAGGAACGGCAGCATGGGCAAACAAATTGAGATAACGGTGCCGGATGTCGGTGACGTCAAAGATATTGAGTGTGATGTCCTGGTGCTTGGCGCTGGCCCGGGGGGGTATTCAGCGGCGTTCCGCAGTGCCGATTTAGGCAGGAAGACGGTCCTGGTAGAACGCTATCCAAGTTTGGGAGGGGTTTGCCTGAACGTTGGGTGTATTCCCTCGAAGGCGCTTTTACATAACGTTGCCGTTTTGGAAGAGGCGCGGCATCTCGCGGACAATGGCATCGTATTCGGTGCGCCTTCGATCAGTCTTGGCCAACTGCGGCGCTACAAGGAAAAAGTGGTCAGTCAGTTGACAGACGGCCTGGCAGGCATGGCTAAGATGCGCAAGGTTGAGGTCATTCAGGGCCGCGGTAGCTTTGTGGATGCTCATCATCTTCAGGTGGCGCTTACCGATGATGATGGTAAAGAGAATTCCAGCACTAAAAAACTTATTCGCTTCAAGCAGGCGATCATTTGTGCAGGCTCACGAGTCAGCAAGTTGCCGTTCATACCTGAAGATCCCCGAATCGTTGACTCAACCGGCGCATTGCAGCTTCCTGAGATACCCCAGCGAATGCTGATTATCGGTGGCGGTATTATTGGGTTGGAGATGGGGACTGTTTATTCCGCGCTTGGCGCGCGTCTTGATGTCGTCGAGATGCTGGATGGTTTGATGCCTGGGGCTGACCGCGATCTGGTAAAGGTTTGGTTCGGTAAAAACCGGCATCGTTTTGATCGGGTCATGTTAAAGACAAGGACGGTTGCTGTTGAGGCGATGGCTGACGGTATTTGGGTGACGTTTGAAGGCGACGAGGCGCCCACGGATGCACAGCGTTACGACCTTGTATTGATGGCAACAGGTAGAGTCCCTAATGGTTTATTAATCTCGGCGGACAAAGCCGGGGTCATGGTGAACGAGCGTGGTTTCATTCCGGTAGATAAACAAATGCGCACCAATGTGCCGCACATTTTTGCTGTCGGGGACATTGTTGGCCAGCCCATGCTCGCGCATAAGGCTGTTCATGAAGCCCATGTGGCTGCTGAAGTCGCGCATGGAGAGCGGGCTTATTTCGATGCCCGAGTGATTCCCTCGGTTGCTTACACTGACCCCGAAGTGGCGTGGGTGGGGCTGACTGAGGATCAGTGCAAAGATAAAAAAGTGTCCTATGAAAAAGCGCTCTTTCCCTGGGCTGCTTCAGGACGTGCGATTGCCAATGGTCGGGAAGAAGGGTTCACCAAGTTGCTCTTTGATAAAACAACCAATCGCCTCATTGGTGGCGGTATTGTCGGAACGCACGCGGGTGATTTGCTGGGTGAAATTTGCCTGGCCATCGAAATGGGGGCTGATAGCATTGATCTTGGAAAGACAATCCATCCGCATCCAACCTTGTGTGAATCAATCGGTCTGGCAGCAGAGGCCTTACACGGGATGTGTACCGATCTACCTCCAAAAAAGTAGTCCTCTTTAAGCGCTGAACGACTGGGTTAGTGATATTTAATTCAACCCGCTCACAGTCACTTTAATTAGATGAAAAACCCAACATGCGGGACTTGAAGATGGCTGACCTGGGCAGTACCGATCGCGCTATTTTGGAACTTCTTCAGCAGAACGGTCGTTTAACCAATGCCGAAATTGCGTTGCGTATCAACTTGTCTGCTCCCGCTTGTTGGAAGCGCTTGAGACGCCTGGAGGAAGAAGTAATAGAAGGCTACTACGCCAGTTTAAAGCGAGCGGCTCTGGGTTTTAATGTTTTGGCTTTTATCAGTGTGACGTTGAGCTCCCATTCCGCAGAGGCGGCTCTGAAATTTGAAAAAGATGTCGGTGATTTTAAACATGTCCTTGCTTGCCACAACCTGTCCGGCAAGTACGACTATCTGCTACAAGTCGTGGCTGCGGACATGGAAGAGTTTCAGTCCGTTGTCATGCGCCGAATCCAGTCTTCAGGAAATATAAAAATGATGCAGACGGGTTTTTCGTTGAGGGAAATAAAGCGATCAACCCGATTACCGATTTAAGCGGGTTGATATTTCAATGTCGGGTGAATCAATAATGTTCAGGCGACTTGGCTTCAGCCATAAGATCCTCAACTATGATATTGTCGAAATCAATCTCCTCAACGAGGCGGGTGTTGAAAGCTTGCAATCAACACTCGGCTCTTGTGCCGATCTGCAAACCCAGATGGCTCGTCTCAGACGGTGGGGGGGTGATTTTCGGATTTGATGATGCCTGGCCTCAATGTATTTACTGGGGAGAAGAGCCGTGCTCGGGTGATTAGCTGGCGTACCCATTGGTTAATACGTTCAAGCGCATCCGTCACGAGTCGGTAGCGGCTGTGAGTCGATTCGCCAAGAGGTGCCGCTATATCAGCGACAGGCAGTTTCTTCTTGGTCACTTGATTGAGCGCTTGTTGCCCTAGGTGCCATTGCAGTCTGCCACTAGTAGTCACCCGGGGGGGTCAACGTTTGATCAGTGAAATCTTGGTGCCTTCGATGCTGACGCCCGCCATCAGGCCCTGCTGGTCGAAGACAAACGCATAGGCATCGTCCTTCAAGGTCGAGGTCGACAGATTTTTCGAGATCCCTTGGTTAACCAGGACAACGGTGGGACCTACACCCACTTCCCAACCCTTGGTTTCATGGACATAGTTAACCGCTTTGTCAGTCATCAGGAACACCGCGTAGGCATAAGACTGGGCACCGATCTGCAGTCCCCATGAACCGGTTACGGAGTTGTAGTAACCGTCCACGTTCGAGCCACTGAACATGACCCCCTCGCCATAACTACCACCAAACACCAGGCCTGCTTTGACGACGTTCGGAAATACCAGTACAGCCTTGGCGCTGTGGGAGATGGTCTCGGCAAAAGGGTGAGTCTTGTAGAGCATTTGCAGGGCTTGCCGGGCGTCTCTGTTCAGATCCTCGGCGGTAGCGGCGTTTGCACTATTGAGCAAGCCCGTTGAAAGCAATGACAGGGTTGTCGCCGCGATAAAGAGAAATGAACGCAGTGAGGTGGTCATGGTTGTACTCCAATATCCGCGATATGGATGAGCACGGTCATGTCGATGGCCTGTTCATGGCCGTATCTGCGAACATCCGATCATTATTCGGCCACGACCGAGCATTGAGCAGATTAGGCGTCGCTAGCGACCCACGTCTGTTCGGTAGCGCACAACACGCCGCACATCAATGAAATCTATCCGCGACTTCGTGCCGTTCCCCCCGTTCACTGCGAAACAGTGTATCGGCGATTTTTTTCTGGTCGGCGGAAAGCGTGCCGTACAGCACGCTAAACGAAGTAGCAAGCTTCTGCAGATTGTCTGCGTGCACCTGGGCCAGCTTGGCATAGGAGTGCATCGCCTCATCGGCATTTAACGATGGCAGTTTCTGCGCCTGATCCAGGTAGGCTTTATCGGTGACATTTGCATTATCACGCAGGGTTTTCGCATAGGCTTCCCACTGGGGGGACTGTTTTTCGGTGATTTTCAGTTTGGCGTGCAGTTCGTTGATCCGCTTTTCTACCAGATCTTTGTATTTTTTGGCGTGATGGGCGGCAGCTTGAGAGACCGCGTCAGAACTTCTCGCTGCCATCGTCTGTGCTGAGAAAGAAGCGCTGAGAGCGGCCAGCATCAACACCGCCGGCATGGATGCTTTGAATGCGAAGTTTTTCATATTCTCATATCCGGATTAAGGGGGGCGCGGCATCTATGTCCCCTAACCTTACCACTAAGCGCGGCAGCGAACCGACGAACTGTCGGTGGCCTGTCATCGTGTGGTGGTTTAATTTCCCCGGACACCCCGATAGGTGGAAAATGCATCTATCGAGGAGTTTTTCATGACCGACAAGC